>SMWE01000058.1 GCA_004357475.1 Gammaproteobacteria bacterium | reverse complement strand
TAAACAGGATGCCGACCCCGATCAGGAAAAACGGCAGAGCTTCGTAGATTGGTTTCGGCAGTCTCAAGGTTTTATCCCGTATGCAGATAGGCGTGCTGCATTGCAATGTGCATTATACCGAAACTATTTTTAGTGTCAGTCTACTGCGTCGTCTTTGGTCGCATATATGGCAACTGCATCGATACATTTGTGAAACTGTTCACAAATGTGATGATTGAAAAGCGATGATATGTATGATGGCATCGATCGATGCCGACAATTGGGGGGAACTCAAATGAAAACAATGCTCGGACTGTTGGCGACGATAATACTGACCGCGACGGGTTGCACACAGGAACCTGTCGCAGAACAGGGTAACGACAGGCTGCGCTTCGCAGTGATGACTTTCGCCCACGAGACCTGTACGTTCTGTCCCGGCGGTGACAGCGACATTGAGCGATGGACGCGGATTCGCGAACCATATGTCGGAGATGAAGTGTTGTCTGCCGGACCCTATGTACGAGGATTCGTCGCGGCCGCCATGGAATACAAGGATGTAGAGCTGATCGGTCTGGAATCCCCGGCGCGAGTATTCGGCGGATCCTCAGCAAGCTGGTCAACCGAAGATACGTTTTATCACTTCTTGGACCTTATGCTTGAGGATCTTCGCGAAGCGCTGCCGGTCGATGGTGTCTATCTCGCGTTGCACGGTGCGATGGCAGTCAGAAACATCCCGCGCCCTGAAGCCGAGATCGCGAAACGGTTTCGTGAAGTGGTCGGTCCTGATATTCCGATCGTCGCGTCATTCGACCTGCACGGTAACGAAGACGAAGAGTTTCTTCGCTGGGCGGACATGGCTTTCGTCACCAAGCGTTACCCGCACTATGATGCCGGCATCCAGGGCGCCAGGTCGGCACGATCGCTCGTGCGCATGGCACGCGGCACTTATCAATCGACGACTGCCACGCGTAAACCGGGCGTCATCACCCCAACGGTTGTGCAATGGACCGGCAAATCACCGGCCATGGACATCATGGAACGTGCCCGCCGTTGGGAAGCACGCGAACAAGACGTATTCGTCAGTGTTTTTTTTGGTTTTCCGTGGTCAGATGTCCCTGACGTTGGCGCGACAGTACATGTAATGACCAACAACGACCAGCAACTCGCCGATCGAATTGCGGACGACATGTCAGATTACTTTTGGCGAGTTCGTGAGGATTTGTTTGGAGAAGAGTTTTCCCGGCCAGAAGTCGCCGCAGGCAGAGCCGCGGATGCCTTCGCTGCCGGAGCGACGCCTGTCGTGCTTGCGGATTACAGTGATCGCAGCGGAGACGCCACCCACGTCCTTCGCGAAGTTGTCGATCAGGGCCTGAGCGGCGTATTGATTGCGACGATCCGGGATGAAAGGGTGCTTGCTGCGTTGAAGAAGGGCAATGCGCAGGCCGGTGACCTGTTCAATATGGAGGTCGGCGGGTTCGCCGGCCCGGCAAGCGGTGCACCAGTTTCGATTAACGGCAGGTTGACCTATCTCGGGCCTGGCGTCGATTTCGATGAAGTCGCGATTATCGAGTTCGGCGATCGTAACTCACTGATTATTACACCTGCGTTGAAACAGATATTGTGGACAGAGGAACTGGAGTTTGGGCCGCTTGATCCGGACGATTTCGATTCTTTCGTCGTCAAATCACGAGTGCATTTCAGACGCGGTTTCGATGAAACCGGCTACGCTAAGACCATCATCATCGTGGACGCACCGGGCCCGTTCGTTGGCACGATCCATCTGGATGCCTTGCCGTATGAAAACGTTACCTTGAGTGACTACTATCCGTACGGTACACCGCCGGACCGGCAATGAGCGTCCGCACCGATCCCCTGGGGCAGATCATGAAGAACCAGTTTTCCTTAAAACATTCACTGGACCTGGTCGCGGCGATTATTGCAATTGTGGCACTACTTGGCGTCTTGCAGACGTTCATCATCGGCAGGCACTTCGTCATTCCGACGATGCTGCTTGTGCTAGCCGTTTTCTTCGGCAATCTCGCCCGATGTAGCATGCGCGGGGAAAGATGGGCCAAGCACGTTCTTTTCTGGATATTTTTCATTGCGGCCTGCCACGCCTTTTTCGCACTATTTTGGGGCGTAACTCCGCGGGAAATCCTTGGAGATGCTTTTCTTTTCGTCTACGGGGCAGTGTTTATCATCGTGGGTTTTCTGAGCTGGCAGTACGCGAAGAAAAACGAAATCCTGAAATGAATCGCTCGCTGGGGCGAGCTCCTACAGGATAAAACGTGCAGTCAAACATCGTATGTTGACCGCTGCGCATTCGATTATTTATCATACCGACGCGGACCTCGGCCGGTGTTTTTTTCGCGACCTTTTGAAATTTCCGTATGCCGATGTGGCTGGCGGCTCTCTTGGCGTTTACACGCCGCGACCTGCAAGGCCAGCATCGGTCGCATAGGCAAGCACCCCCGAAAACAGGACCATTGCCACACCAAACTCCACTATCGAGGGCGCCGTTCCGCTGCTCTTTCCCCGTGAAAAAGTGCTTGCTCACAAGGTGCTCACGATCCACCTGAGCCCGAAATAGCAATCCAGAGTGCTTTCGGCAACTCCTTCCGAGTCGTCAGGTTTATCATATCTTATTGATTTATAAAGTTTTTACTTTCCTCAGGAGTCGATCATCACATCTTCAGCAAACCGACCCTGAAACATAAGATTTCGCTCAGTTAGTCAATCGCGCCGATCTCTACAAAGGATCCATGGACGCGGCAAACGCCGCAAATGGAACCAGACCGGAGACAGACGATGACCACCAGGAGCGCCAAAAAATCAGAAAAATACAGCCGGACAGCAGCCCGGGCGATCACCACATTCGTCCTGGTGAGCATGTTACTGACCGGTTGCGCTAGCCGGCCAAAGGTTAAATTATCGGATGCATTTAATGAGCAGGCGATCGCCGCCGAGATCACCGCAAGCGGTCCGATCGCACTCGACAGCGAATACCAGGCTGTTAACCAAAAGATGATCCGGAAGTCCGCCATGGCCGCCCAGGCCCGCATCCTTTTTGTCCGTTCGGTTCACATCGATCCGATCAACCGGCCCGTATCCAATTTTCTGTCAATGACCTCATACGCGCTGAAATCGGCCACCGGCATGATCCGCCGCACCGCACTTAACACAGTCCAGTTTCCTGCCCTTGAGCGTGAGCCTATTCCTGAGATCGCATACGCCGACTCGATGGATCTCGAGAAATGGGAAAAGGACCTCGACCGGATCAGTGGCCGCAAGCCATCGAGGGGTACGATCGAATTCCTGATCGATGGTAAAGAGTACTTCCCACGCATGCTGGAAGCCGTCGGTGATGCCAAAGAATCAATCGATATCCGCACTTATATATTCGACAACGACGACTACGCCGTGAAGGTAGCTGACGTGTTGAAGGAAAAATCGCAGGACGTCAGAGTCAGGGTCCTGGTCGATGCGTTTGGCACAATGGTCGCAGCGCAGGCGGACGCAAAGTCCATGCCGAAAGACTTCCAGGGGCCGCTGTCCATGGAGCAATACATGGAACGGGACTCTAAAGTGAAATTCCGCAGCCGGGCAATCCCCTGGATGACCGGCGATCACACAAAAACCACCATCATCGACCAGAAGCTCGCCTTCATCGGCGGCATGAACATTGGCCGCGAGTACCGTTATGACTGGCACGACCTCATGATGGAAGTCACCGGGCCCATCGTCGATCACCTGCAATACGACACCAACAAAGCATGGGCCAGGGCCAGTGTTTTCGGTGACGTTGCCAATTTCTTCGCCTTCCTGCGCGGCGAGAAGAACAAAGCCGACGATCACGGCTACCCGATTCGCGTATTGTATACGGCCACTCATGACTCACAGATCTATCGCGCACAGCTCGCGGCGATCCGGCGCTCACAGAGTTACATCCTGATCGAAAACGCCTATTTTTCTGACGACGTCATTCTTTACGAATTAGCCAAAGCCCGTCGCCGGGGTGTTGACGTTCGGGTGATCCTGCCCGCGGAAGGAAATCACGGTCCCCACAATGCCAGCAACCGGGTCGCGATCAACAAGATGCTGAAAAACGGGATCCGTGTGTATCAGTACCCGGGCATGACCCACATCAAGGCCGCGATTTTTGATGGATGGGCCTGCGTCGGATCCGCAAACTTCGACAAATTGAGTTTTCAGGTCAATCGCGAAGTCAACCTTGCCACCTCGCACAAGCCCGTTGTCGATGATTTGCTTGACCGTTTATTCATTCCGGATCTTGCCCGATCGAAGGAAATCAGCGAAATGCTCGACGTAAGCGTGCAGGCGAGATTGTTGGAAATGATTGTTGATGAGGTCATGTAAAGACTCCTCGAGGGTACGGGATAGATCAAAATCATCGTGCGAAATTGTGGCTTCCGGGGTACAGTGGCATTGTCCGCTACAAATATAAGAAAGGATGGAGCTGAAAATGAATATAGCAGTCAGCCTTGCCGCCATCGTCATCCTGACCTTATTGATTTTTATGTTTCGCCGGACTATGGCGACCACCAACAAGCGTCCGCCCCTTCCACGCCGACCTGGCAAGGCGAAGCCTGATTCGAAATATCACGCGGTCTCCCTGGAAACCTCGGGCAACGCCTGCGAAGCCGCGGCAGCCATAAAGAGTCAACGAATCCTTTCCAGCACGGCGCCACGGATACCATTGCCGGAATGCACTGTACCGGAGTGCAAATGCCACTTTATTCATCACAAAGACCGTCGCCAGGCAAGTGACCGCAGAAGTCCGTATCGCCAGAGCATTAATGGTGACACGGGCGAATTCAGAAAGGAACGACGCCACAGGGGTGACCGGCGGAACGACGATCCGCAAGATTTTTTCTTGTAGTACGGGAATAAAAAAGGCCACGGGCAGATCCCGTGGCCTTTTCCCTTATCGGGATCAGAAGCCTGCGTCAGCTATCACAGCCTGGTAAGCAGCTAGCTGCTGTTCGGATATCGCCCGCTCCTCGATCAACTCCGCAATCTCCGCTTCAAGCTGTCCGGTTCGCTCAGACAATTCCTTCAGGTCTGCCAGAAGCAGGACCCGATCCTGGATAGTGGTTTCGACACCAATCAACTGCGCCTCGGTACTACGAATCCGATCGTGAGTGTTGTCCAATTCGTGTTCTTTGGCATTGATCCGATTCGTCGCACCATTGACCCTGGACCGCAGCGTGTGCAGCTGGTGGCCTGAGTTATAGGCGTCGACAAAATCGGCTTCCATGTCACCCGGGCAGACGCCGTTGTAGCGTGCGCCGCCTGCACCAAGACTGAATCCGCGTGATGGTTGGCAATACTGCCGCAACCCTCGTTCTCGACCGGCCTGATAGGACTCGAAGTCCGGCGTAACGCCGTGTTTGGCACAGGCCTTGCGTCGGTTTCCGAGCTGCTCGGCGGTATAGCCCCGCGCACCATCCTCGTATCCAATCGCATGCCAGTCACTCGTGACACACTCGTCGGCACTCATCGTTGCGCAGCCGCTTAGCCCAAGCAGCGCAATTAAGGAAAGAACCCCAGCCCGTCCGATGTTCATGATCTTCTCCACAAGTATCTGCCGGCACAGGAACATTCTATGTGCATACACGGTAGCAGGGAGATCACGCGGGCAACTGTGATCCCTTTCACATAACGCGGGCGACAGGCTCAATGCCAACCACCGAATGGCAGCTGTTGTGACCTGCATCACAGAGCGTGCACGGTCCCTGCGGCTAATCTCGCAAACTCGAACCCAAACAGTCAGGAGCCGATTGCATGAGTCTTGCAGCACTGAGCGGCGCAACCACGATTGCTTTTGCAAGCACGATTATATTTCTGCTCATCGTTAAATCCTGGCATGTATTTGCGCAATCCATTAGCCCGAAAACCCGATTCCCCAACAGCATCATGTCCGAGGCTGCGCAGCGATTTCGCGATCAACTGGAGCAACTTGCGCGTGAGCAATCACTCTTTCTGATCGCAGGGCTGGTCTTTTCGGTAATTTTTGCAATCAATTACCTGTTGCCGCCGCAGGGAATGTTTGAAGACCTGCCGCAATGGCAATCGATCCTTGTACTGGTGCTTTTCGGCGCCGCAGCCCTGTACACCGCGTATCGCTTGCTTCACATCGCCGTCGCGAAGCGGCGTCTTGCGTTCATACGTGACGCCAACATGGCCACCGGCCACGCATTGCAAAAGCTCACTGCCAATCAGAATCGTGTGTTCCACGACGTACCGTATGGTGCCGGCATCATCGACAATGTCGTCGTCGGACAACACGGCATTTACACGGTCAGCGTCATTGCCAGGAAACCCGGAAAAGATAATGCCGTTAGTCTGCGCGGCGACAAATTGACATTCGCGACAGGTGACGTTTCGATGTCCGTCGCGCGCTGCGGTGCGAAGTCCGGACAGCTCGCGAAGGAGATCGGAAAATTACTGAAACACAATGTATGCGTCCGCTCTGTCGTCGTGGTACCGGGCTGGGAAATCGAATCGCAGACCAGTGAAGCATACCTGGTCGTCAACGAGCGCAATCTTGCGATGCTCAGCGGGTGGAAGGATCCGAAGGATTTCCTGATGAACGAAGATGTGGATGCGGTACAGAAGATGCTGACAAAGCGCTGCACACGCTTCAGAAAGTAATTCGCGGTTGAAGCCGCTGCTACAACCGCTCCAGCCGCGCCGGCAACTGACCCTTGTCGAGTACATCATTCAGTTCCTCGGCCAATTCCTCGCACGCGGCAACTGCGGATCGCCAGACCTTCACACGAAGCGCCGGCGACATCGTTGTGAAGTCGCTTCTGTCCGGAATTTTGCTGTTGGGCAATCTATTGATGAACTCGGCAGACGGGCATATCAGTACTGTGCGGTCCGTATGTTTGGCATTCGGGCGTCGCCAGGCCAACTTTTTGTCAAACCATCCCGGTATGAGTTGTTCGAAAAAATGCGGGAATAATGTCAGCCGGTCCGGGTCGCTCAGTGGAAGATCGAGATGATAATCGATGATGCCGCCGTCACGGTAAACACCTTCGGGTGCACCATCGATATCCCTGACGCCCTGTAAAACGAGTGGAATGGCTGCGGACGCCAGCACTGCATCGATAAGGTTTGTTTCAGTCAGCCTGATGCGGTCAAGCGGAAAACCGCTTGCATTGTAAAAAGGTGGCAGGTCACGGGGATCGTAAAACAGGCTGCGCCGGAAAAAGAGGCCAAGCGATTTTCGGCTGACAAAATTCAATGCGGCTGCAGCGAACAGCCCAGCCGCAAGTAACGGCCGCAATTCGGTGGACGTAAACAGGCGGCTGCGCACGGTCATGACGTGCGTGCGAAAAAGTCGGTGATTAACGATGTCTTGCGGGCCGCTTTTCCCCAACAATTCTTTCAGGATTTCGCGGCTCTTGCTGGTGATCTCCGCGGCATCTGGTTGATTGCTGTACGTCTGCTCGAGGTAGGCCTTCTCGAATCGCTCGATTGCGCTCCTCGGTGAATGTTGCGCATAACAGCAAAACCGCCAGGCACCGATCGAGGATCCAATCAAATGCACCGGTCCGGAAAGTTTGGGCAGGATTCTCTCCGTAATGACGCGGTCCAGCTGGCTCAATACCAGCCACTTGGCGCCACCGGAGGCACCGGCGATAGTGCCGATCCGCTCCTCCGAGAAGCCGCGTGTCTTGATGTCCTTGTAGGCCGAAGGTCCCGCCTTGAAGCACAGTGCTCTGTTATTCAATGGATCTGTTCCCCTGCAGTATCGGCTGGCCTATGATCCGGAAACTGAAGCTGACTGCAAGGGCACACGAAAACCGATAGCTGTCGGTCCTGGGGAACCGCTGCTAATGCGCGCGATCTTACCTTGATATCTCGTTTTTCAATCATGTGGTCAATGGGAATGCGAGGCCGAACCTCTGATAACAAGACGAACACGGGGCATATGAATTCACGTATCTGGCAGGTTGCTCTGACGGTAACAGCACTAATCGCTGCCGCATGCGGTGGCAGCGGCAACACAACTACACCGCCACCTCCGCCACCACCCGGACTCAGCACCGGACCGGACAGTTGCAGCGGCGGTATGGCCGGAGACTTTGCGTGTTCCGGATTATCCTTGCGCAAAAGAGTGCCCAACGACGCAATGGGCGGTGGTGACGGCAATGACATCTGGGGTTGGGTCGATACTCTGACTGGAAACGAATACGCGTTAATGGGCCTCACCAACGGTACAGCTTTTGTCGACGTGACTGATCCTGACAATCCCGTCTTTCTCGGACATCTTGCGACCAACACGATGGAAGCGCCGTGGCGAGACATCAAGGTCTACATGGACTACGCGTTTATCGTGGCCGACGGTGCCGGCGCACACGGTATGCAGGTTTTTGACCTGACACGCCTGCGAGGCGTCACGTCACCGGAGGATTTTATGGCCGATGCCATATACAGCGATTTTGAAAACGCGCACAACCTCGCAATCAATGAAGCAACTGGATACGCATATGCCGTCGGCACGAACGATTGTAGTGGAGGCCTGCACATCATCGATATCTCGACGCCGAACAACCCAATGTTTAGAGGTTGTCATGCAGCTGCCGCCACTCACGATGTGCAATGCGTTGTTTACCAGGGGCCGGACATCGACTACATTGGCCGGGAAGTCTGTTTTAGTTCGAACGAGAACCACATTGAAATAGCAGACGTCACCAACATATCCGCAACGACCACTATCTCCTCGACCAGTTACCCCAACGCCGGCTTTGCCCACCAGGGCTGGTTAACCGAAGACCATCGGTATTTCCTGCTGGGTGACGAGTTGGACGAACTCGATTTCAGTGTGCCAACTCGAACCCACGTATTCGACATATTAGACCTGGATGCCCCGGTGTATGTCTTCGCGTATGAGGCTGCAACCGCATCGATCGATCACAATCTTTACATACTCGGCAATCGCATTTTTCAGGCGAACTACACTTCCGGGGTGCGAGTACTCGAGATCGGTGACCTGTCGAACAGCGAAATTACGGAAATCGCGTTTCTGGATTCTTTTCCGGACAGTGATGCCGTTGATTTTGATGGCCTCTGGAGCGTGTACCCCTACCTGCCCTCGGGCAATATCATCGCCAGCGATGTATCCAATGGTCTTTTTATCCTGACATTGCAATAAGCCTTCAGGCAAACGGATGCCGTCTAACGATAGTTTGCTCGCGATCCGGCCCGGTTGAGATGATATCGATCGGCACCTCAACCAGTGCCTCTATTCTTGCGAGATATTTCTGCGCATTGTCCGGTAGATCGCTGTTGGCGGTTGCGCCGACCGTCGACTCTGACCAGCCTGGCAATTCTTCGTAGACCGGCCGGCAGTCCGCGAAGCGGTCCACGTGTGCCGGCAATCCTGCGATGGGTTCGCCGTCGATCTCGTAGCGCACGCAAATGCGAACCGTTTCCAGACCGTCGAGCACATCCAGCTTGGTGACGCAAAGCCCCGACACACTGCTGTTGACGATTGATCGCCGCAACGCGACGGCATCGAACCAGCCGCAACGCCGCGGCCTGCCGGTGGTCGCTCCGAATTCCGCACCAACGGTACCAAGGTGCCTGGCCATATCGTCGAATAGCTCGGTCGGAAACGGGCCGGCGCCGACACGTGTAGTGTACGCCTTGACGACACCGAGTATGTAATCCAGATGCAATGGACCGATACCGGTGCCGGTACTGGCCGCCGCAGCAACGGTGTTCGATGATGTCACGTATGGATAAGTTCCATGGTCAATGTCGAGGAAAGTCCCTTGTGCGCCTTCAAACAGGATGCTCTTATCATCATTTGCAAGATCCTGAAGTATCTGCGTAATGTCCGCGGTAATCGGAGCAATCGTTGCCGCGGCCTGTAATGCCACGTCCAGTGTGCGTGAATAATCAACAGGTTTTGTCTTGAAATAGTTTTGCAGCAGGAAATTGTGGTAATCAAGGATCTCGCCAAGCTTTGCGGCAAACTTCTCGTGATCAAACAAATCGGACACCCTGAGCGCGCGTCGCGACACCTTGTCCTCGTATGCCGGACCGATACCACGTCCGGTGGTGCCGATGGCTGATACGCCTCGCGCTTTTTCCCTGGCAACGTCGAGCGCCACGTGTGACGGCAGTATGAGTGGACAGCCCGGACTGACGCGCAGACGATCGAACACCGGCACACCATTGTCTATGAGTTCCTGCGCCTCGCCTAATAATGCATCAAGCGACAATACAACGCCGTTACCGATCAGGCAAAGCACGCCCTCGCGCAGAATGCCCGACGGGATCAGGTGCAGCACGGTTTTCTTGCCGGAAATCACCAGCGTGTGACCCGCGTTGTGACCGCCCTGAAAACGGGCAACCGCGGACGCTTTTTCCGTCAGAAGATCGACGATCTTGCCTTTTCCCTCGTCGCCCCACTGCGTACCTATGACTACTACGTTCTTTCCCATCCCGATTCCCGGATCAGCGCACTGCTGCCCTACAAACTAATGCTGCTTTATTTGTGGACACATCATATTCGAATGGACATGCTTGTCGTGTTCGCCCGATTAGGAAGGGTTCCTGCAGTTCTGTTTACTTTACCGCAAGAGCCCTTCCTAATCGGGCGATCGTCGATCTTCGTTGTTTCATCAATCGTTGTCTTGTTGCGATCCTGAGTTGATGGGACAGGAGTGGCATCAGCGAACCCTTCATGATCGAACGACGAACAGCAGCAACAGGCCGCTCGCCATAATGGTGAGCCCGGTGGTTCTCAAGTGATTGTCGTCAAGCTCCGCCAGCCTGGCTACTGTCCGGCGGAAGAAATCAGGTCCGACGAATGGAATCATGCCTTCGATAATGAGGTAGAGCGCAAAGGCCGTCAAAACGTCCTGCCACATTTCAGCCACTCATGAAATAGATGCCGCCGTTGTGTAACGGCAGCCGTAATGTTTCTTTGAATCGATTATCCGGACTTTATTGTTGCTTGCCGCTCGACTGGTTCAGGTAGCGGAAAAATTCGTTGTTCGGATCAAGCACCAGGATATCGCCCGGCTTGCCTACGGATTTCTTGTAGGCGTTGATGCTGCGATAAAACGCATAAAACTCGGGATCTTTGTTGTAGGCGTTCGCGTAAATCTCGGCGGCCGTTGCGTCGCCTTTGCCACGAACAAGCTGGCCGTCCCGATAAGCATCAGCGAGTATGATCGTACGATCCCTGTCCGCCCCGGATGTTTTTTCCTGAGCAGTCTGTCTTCCCTGCGCACGCAATTCCGCGGCAACGCGGGCACGCTCCTCGCGCATTTCCCGGTAGACCGCGTTTTTGACCTCTTCCGGGAACTCAACTTGCTTGACCCGCACATCGACCAGTTCCACGCCCAGACCGACTGCCGCGGCGGACGCCGTCGCCAGCATATCCTGCATTAACTCAGCCCGTTCGACCGAAATTGCTTGCTGAACTGAACGTTTACCGAACTCGGTGACGATTGCGTTCTTGATGATTTCTGACAGGCGATTGCTGGCGACGATTTCGGATCCGCCAGTCGCCGTATAGAAATTCACTGCGTCGATAATTCGCCATTTGACAAAGAAATCGACCTGCAACGCCCTGCGCTCTGCCGTGAATATTCGATCGGGCCGATCCTGGATCGTCATGATTCGCTTCTCGAACTTACGGATAGTGTGGTAGACCGGAACCTTCCAGTAGAGCCCGGGCTCGTAGCCGGACTCCACAACTTCACCAAGCCGCAGTTTGATCGCCAGGTCACGTTCATTGACCGTAAATGCCGAGAGGCCAATGCCGACAAACGCCAATCCAAGAAGCACCAGGACTGCAAATCTTACATTACTCATTGCCGGGTCCTCCTGTTGCGCGGATCGTTCGGGTTGCCATTCCTGTCAGTTTCAAGCTGCTGAATTGCCGAGTCCGAAGCGCGATTGCCCTCGGATTCCGGCGCTGTCCGTGTCCCGCCACGCATCAGTTGATCCAGCGGCAAATACAGCAGGCTGCCGGCGCCCTCGGCGTCGATGATGACCTTGGTGGCATTACTGTAGACCTCCTCGATCGCATCCAGGTAGAGGCGGTCCCGGGTCACACGTGGCGCTTTATGATATTCCACGAGCAATGACTCGAAGCGCCCCGCCTCGCCCTCGGCATCCCTGACTACCCGATCACGATAAGCCTCGGCATCCAGCCTGACGCGCGCCGCATTACCCCGGGCTTTGGGAAGGATGTCCATTTCATAGGTGTCAGCCTCGAGGACGTAGCGACCGGCATCGTTTTCTGCCTGCTGCGCATCGTCCACCGCCTGCTGGACCTCCGACGGATAGTCGAGCACTTCAAGGCTGATGGAGGTCACGGTAATGCCGACACCGTACATATCCAGCGTGTTCTGCAGGATCTCCTGGGTCCGCGGCGCAATCTGGTCGCGCTGCTCGGTAACCAGGCCGATGAGCGTACTGGTGCCAACCACCTCACGCAATGCGCTTTCCGTGACATCCCTGAGCGTTGCTTCCGGATTGACCACCTCGAAACTGTACTTGACAGCATCCCCGCGCAGATACTGAACAACCATTTCGATGTAGACGTATCGCCTGTCGCCGGTCAGCATTTCCGTGCGAAACGGAAAGTTTTCGACCGCGCTCACATTAACGATATCGACAATCTCAATGGGATACGGGTAGTGCCAGTGGAGACCGGGCAACGTCGTTACCGTATAGGCGCCGAACCGCTGCTCGACGCCCCGCTCTGCCTGATCGACCCGGTACAGACCGGTCAGGGCCCAGGCAATTAACAGCAGCACAGCCAGTATGTAGCCGCCGGACGACCCGGCCACTGACGGGCGGTTACCACCACCAAAGATACCGCTTAGTTTTCGTTGCCAGTTCTGAACTATCTTGTCCAGATCAATCGGTTCATTACCCCGCTTCTTCCAGGGATCCTGACCGTTCCCACCATCATTCCAAGCCATAATATTTATTTATCTCTGTATCGCTGAACTCTCCAGCGTGGTGGCCGGTGATTCACGCAAAATATCGGCGGGCAGCTTTTCGCGCTTCAGGAAGCGCCGAAAATCCCGCTCCACCATTTCAAGTTCCAGTATCCAGCCACCATCGTCGGCAGGTTTCTCCTGCATAACGGCACCCAACTCAAAAAGTAATGCCCGTTGACGACCCTGGCTGGGGTGAAGTCGAAGCAAGCCTCGAACTTTTTCCCGCCGCAGGCGGCCCCCAATTAACTCCAATAGCAGGGGAATACCTTCGCCGGTTACGGCAGACAGCCACACCGCTCGCCCGTTACCCTGCCTGATTTTGGGAAGGCGCAGCTCACGTTCCAGCTTGTCGATTTTATTGTACACCCTTATTTGCGGCACACGATCGGCATCAAGCTGTTTTAGTACCGCGTTGACCTGCCGAACCCGCTGCCAGTGATTGGGGTCACTGGCATCGATCAAATGCAAGATAAGTTTCGCCTCTTTTGCCTCTTGCAATGTCGAGCGAAATGCAGCTATCAGTTCATGTGGGAGGTCCCGCACAAAACCAACCGTGTCCGCCAGAATGACTTTCCGTCCACTCGGCAGTTCCAGCCGGCGCACCGTCGAATCGAGCGTCGCGAACAGTTTGTCCTCGACGTACACCTCCGCGTTGGTCAGCGCGTTAAACAAGGTGGATTTGCCGACATTGGTGTAACCCACCAGGGCCACCGTAGGAATCCCCGCCCTGATACGGTTTTGCCGGTTCATGGCGCGACGGCTGTCGACATGATCCAGCCTGCCTTTAAGCTGACGGATTCGCTTGTCGATCAGACGCCGGTCAGTTTCGAGCTGTGTTTCACCCGGGCCGCGTAAGCCGATGCCACCCTTTTGTCGCTCGAGGTGAGTCCAGCCGCGAACCAAACGAGTAGACAGGTGCCTCAATTGCGCCAGCTCCACCTGGAGCTTGCCCTCGAAGCTTCGTGCTCGTTGCGCGAAGATATCGAGAATGAGTCCGGCACGGTCGATCACCCGGCAATTGAGATTTTTCTCGAGGTTGCGCTCCTGGCTGGGACTCAATGTTGCGCTGGACAGGACCAGCTCGGCGTCGTTTGATGCGACATTGTCCTTGAGCTCCTGAAGTTTCCCTTTACCAATGAAGTAACGCGGATCAGGATTGCGTCGTGCACTGATCAATTCGCCGACGATGACGGCCCCCGCTGATGTCGCAAGCTCGATAAATTCTTCGCGTTCACTGGTGTCCGGCACCCCGCCGGCGGATGTATGAACCAGTATCGTGCGTTCGCCGCTGCGCGGTCGCTCAAACAATCGCGACCTCCAGGTAGATAAGCCTATTCGTCAGAATCACCCGATTCGCCTTCCGGCAACGGAAGCCGCACATTGCGTACCGGTACGATGGTCGAAATTGCGTGTTTGTAAACCATCTGGTTGACACTATTTTTAAGCAGCACGACGAACTGATCGAAAGAATCGACCTGTCCTTGCAGCTTGATGCCGTTCACCAGGTAGATTGAAACAGGAACTTTTTCCTTTCGCAAAATATTGAGAAATGGATCCTGCAGTGATTGCCCCTTAGCCATTTGGGTCTCCTTATTTTTATTGTTGCCATCAGCGGGCTGATGGCCTCAAGCAAAGCACTCGTGGTCAGTTCATGCCGGTGGCGCCGGTTGCCCATAAAATCTAACCTGCTCCAAGCGTATAAAAGTCTAACACAAGCTTATATCGTCCTATGACAATATTTGTTGCTAAGAATTCACCTTTCCCGGTGCCCGCGCAGAAAGGCCGATATGGTGGCCAGGGCGTCTGTTTCAAGCGGATCCACCACCCGCACGTGCCGCTCGCTGCGCAGCCAGGTCAGCTGCCTTTTGGCCAGTTGCCGCGTCGCCGCCAGCGTCTTCTGGTGTGCGTCCTCAAGATTGTCCTTGCCCTCCAGGTGCGACCATATCTGCCGGTAGCCAACGGCGCGCATTGATGGATGGCTGGCAGTCAGTCCGGGACGCGCCATCAGCCGCTCTACTTCCTCGACGAATCCGTTTTCCATCATAATCCGCAGCCTGCGGGCGATGCTTTCATGCAGGATTGAACGTGATTTGCTAACCATTGCGATCTTTAGAAAATTTAGCTTTGTTTTTTTGGAAGCGTCGCCAGCCTGCCACTCCGACAGCGATTTTCCGCTGACTCGATACACCTCCAGCGCCCTCTGAATCCGCTGGCTATCATTTGCATTGATTCTTGCTGCGGCGCTGGCGTCAACCGCAGCCAATTGCAAATGCAGCGCAGGCCATCCGCAGGCCTCTGCTTCCGCGTCGATTGCCGCCCGGATTTCAGCGTCCGCTGCGGGAAGGTCGGCGATGCCCTCGGTCAGCGCGCGGAAATACATCATCGTGCCACCGACCAGCAACGGAATGCGTCCACACTGATTGCTGGCATCGATTGCTGCATGGGCGTCCCGCACAAATTCGCCCGCCGAATAGCTTTCTTCAGGATGGCGTATGTCGATGAGACGGTGCGGCACCCGTTTGAGAGTTTCGGCGTCCGGCTTGGCCGTACCGATATCCATGCCGCGGTACACCAGGGCCGAGTCAACACTGATCAGGTCCAGCGGAAACTCTTCCGCGAGCTCGAGCGCTATCCTGGTCTTGCCGGAAGCCGTAGGCCCCATCAGGCAGACGGTGGGCCAATTTGCCACGGTTGGCTACTGTCCGCGCAGGAACTGCCGATCGAGATCGGCGATGCTGATCGTGGTCCAGGTTGGCCGGCCATGATTGCACTGGTCGGCGCGTTCCGTCGACTCCATCTCCCGGAGCAACGCATTCATTTCCGGATGCGTCAGTGTCCGGTTCGCCCGAATCGAATGATGACAGGCCATCGTGGCGAGTATTTCGTGGCAGGTATCTTCGATGCGGTTGCTGCTGCCTGACTCCTGCAGGTCGGACAGAACATCACGAATCAACGCCTCGGCATCCGCTTGTTTCAGCAATGCGGGTATCTGCCGAATGAGCAAACTCGTCGGCCCGCCGCGATCGACCAGTAGCCCCAATCGGGAAAAGATCTCGCCGGCCTCTTCCGCAAGATCTGCCTCAGACTCCGATACCGCAATCGTCGCCGGAACCAGCAATGGCTGGCTGACTATCGACTTTTCGCTGAATGAGGCTTTCAATTTCTCGTAGACGATTCTTTCGTGAGCAGCATGCATATCGACGACGACCAGGCCGTCAGCGTTCTCCGCAAGAATGTAAATGCCGGCCAATTGTGCGATCGCAAACCCGAGTGGCGGCAGCTCCTCGCCTGCCGGCATGGCCCGGCCGGTTGTCTCGATGTTCGCGAGCGTCTGGTATCCGGCCATAGCTTCCGACACGGACGATGCCGGCAAATGACCGCCCGGTGACAGCGACATCGCAGATTGCTGATAGATCCTGCTACTGACTGTTGTTGCCGGCGGTGGCATCTGGTCATTGCCGCCGGGGCGGGTATCCCGCAACGCAGACTCGATTGCCTCGGATACGATGCCATGTACCTGGCGGCCATTCCTGAAGCGCACTTCATGCTTTGCCGGATGCGCATTGGCATCGACGCTCGCCGGATCCATCGACAGAAACAGGACGTAGGCAGGGAACCGGCCATGAAACAGCACGTCGCGGTAGGCATGCCTTACCGCATGTGACAATGTTCTGTCCGTGATGCTGCGTCCATTGACAAACCAGTATTGCAGGTCAGCCTGGCTGCGATTGAAGGTCGGCAAACCAATCCACCCGGAAAGAGCGATATCATCGCTCTCCCGATCAATGTACAGGGTCTGATTTGCAAACGCGTCGCCACAGAGCTTGCCGATTCGATCGAGTATTTCCCCAGGTTCGTTCGCCGCCTTCAGATTTAGCACCGCGCGACGATTATGGCTTACCGCAAATGCTACGTCGGGGCGCGCGAGCGCGAGGCGCCGGATCCACTTGTCAATATGCTTGAACTCCGTGCGCTCGGTGCGCAGAAACTTCTTGCGGGCCGGTATGTTGTAGAACAGGTCGAGAACTTCAACGGTCGTGCCAGGCGGATGCGCGGCGGGCGCCAGCTCACCAATCACGCCGTTTTCCGCATCGACTGTCCATGCTGTGTCACCACTGCACGTGGTGAGACTGAGTCGGGCGACCGCCGCCACACTCGGCAATGCCTCACCGCGAAACCCGAGAGATACCACCGCCTCCAGGTCCTCGAGACTGCTGATCTTGCTGGTTGCATGGCGCGACAACGCCAGACCAATCTCATCTTTGGGAATGCCGGTACCATCGTCCCGCACGCGAATCAGCTTTGCCCCGCCGGCAATAATGTCGATGCTGATTGACCGCGCCCCGGCATCCAGGCTGTTTTCCACCAATTCCTTAACCACCGATGATGGCCGCTCAACCACCTCGCCGGCAGCGATCTGGTTGACCAGGTGGCCCGGTAATTGTTGAATCGGCATGGGTGCCAAGATTACCAGAAACCATACGCATCGGAGCTCGCCTGTAGGAGCCCGGCCCACCGGGCGACAAACATTGCAGGACATGCCCTGCAATGTTTGCTAAGGATGAATCCACCATTTGCGATGAAATAATATCGCTCGCCGGGGCGTGCGCCTGCAAATTAGCTGCCGGCGTAGATCGGAATGGTCAGCTTCTGCCCTATGCGTACCTTGTCGCCTGATAGTTTGTTGGCTGAGCGAATCGCGGACATACTGACATTGTAACGCTCTGCAATTTCGCTCAACGTATCGCCACGCGAAATGACGTGATTGACTCGCTGTGTCGGCGAGCGTCTCAGATTCATCGCCAATTGCGTATTTGGTGGCGGGTTTGCGTAAAAGTAATTGCGTATGCCGACGAAAATCGCATTAGCCAGTTTTCCCTGGTGCGATCGGCTCCTGAGTATCTTTTCCTCATCGGGATTGGAAATGTAAGCGGCCTCTACCAGGATCGACGGCACATCCGGCGACTTCAGCACCAGGAACCCCGCCTGTTGCACCGTGCTCCTGTGTACTTTGCCCAGCGTCGCGAGCTGCGCAATGACCTCAGCGCCAATATCAAGTCCCGCACTCAGAGCCGCGTTTTGCGACAAGTCGAGCAACACGGAGGCCAATACGGCATCTTTGTCTCTAAGTGACACGCCACCGACCAGGTCCGTGGCATTCTCCCGTTGCGCAAGTCGTTTCGCGGCTTCATCACTTGCACCTTTCACGGAAAGCACATAAACCGATGCGCCGCGCGCGCGCGGATCATCAACAGCATCCGCGTGAATCGACACAAACAGGTCGGCCTTGTTCCTGCGCGCTATTTCCATGCGCTCGCGATGGCCAACGTAATAATCGGAATTTCGAATCAGGATTGCCCGCATGCCCGGCTCGGCGTCGATTCGCCTGGCGAGCAGTCGCCCCACCGCCAGTGCGACATCCTTTTCACGCGTTTTCGCCCGGCCGATCGCACCCGGATCGTGCCCGCCATGACCGGGATCCACTGCAATGACGACGTCGCGTCCTGCGACGTATTCGTCCGACGCACGTTTCACCGCGCGCAGGTTGCCTTGTCGATGCAAATCGATGACCAGCCGATCGCCGTACCGACCATTCGGCCCGGCGGTAAAACTGCGTGAACGAACCGTCTGGTTAAGGTCGAGTACCACCCTCAACTGCCCGTTTGCGCGAACACCGGTACGAATCGATCTGATCGAGCCACTGTTCTTCGGCAGATTGCCAAGCGTCGCAGCCAGACGGCTGTTTTTGAGATCGACGACCAGCCGGTCCGGGCCGCGCAAGGTAAAGATGTTGTGTTCCACAGGAGCGCTCAGATCAAGAACAACGCGAGTGCGTCCGTTCTCCGACCAGACACGAATGTTCTCGACGGTAGTTGCAGCATGTACCAGAACTGCTGGCAGCAGCAACAGGAAAGCGGGCAGAAAACGGCGCTTGGGGCTCATCCGGTCAGGGAATTCCAATATTTCAGGATTATGTAGGATCAGTATACGAATCTGACTGGAAAAGCCAATATTTCAGTGCAAAATTATGCAGATAGAGGTCTTTCTTAAGATGTTACCTTGTCATTTGCCTGATTCAGGGCGGCCACAACGGTGATCCCACGAGCACTTAAGCCCGTCAGAGTAGCGGCCCTGCCCTGGTCCTGGTAGCGGAGTTCGATGCGGATATCCGCCTCGTTGCCGAGTTGTGGCGCCCGTTCGGGCCACTCGACCAGTTTGAGGCCATCCTGCAGGTCCGACCAGCCCAGGAACTCGAGCTCATCTGCAGACTCAATTCTATATAAATCAATATGATAAACAGAATAGCCCGGAAGTGTATAAGGTTCAACCAGGGTATATGTGGGACTCGGCACCGCACCTTCGTGTCCGAGTGCATGCAGCATTGCCCGGGCGAAAGTCGACTTGCCTGTGCCGATGTCACCTTGCAGGAGAATCGCCCAGCCGCCTGCATCGGCCGGCAAGGCGGCGGCCAGCGCCCTTGCGAGTGACTCGGTGGTCCCGGGGTTGGGAAGAATCAGGGATTGACCCAATGTCGAAGCTCCTGCAACAGATCGGAAGCCATCAAACCGCGCTGCCCGGACGCCGCTGCGGCATCGCCGGCACGGGCATGAATGTTGACCCCGGCCACTGCCGCCATCTCCGCCGACAGGCCCTGTGCCCTGAGAGCGGCGATAATCCCGGTCAGCACATCACCCATGCCGGGTGCCGCCATACCCGGATTACCAGCGGTGCAGAGCCAGCTCGGGCCGGCTGCTGCAGTCACCAGTGATCCGGAACCCTTCAGAACCACCGTGCCGCCGTATCGTTTGGCGATATTTGCCAGCGCCCCGCGCCGGTCTCCCTGCACCTCACCGGTCGAGCAGTCAAGCAAGCGCGCAGCCTCGCCCGGATGCGGGGTTAGGATCCAGCCCGGTTGTCGCACATCAGATTGGCCCAGGAGATTGAGGGCATCCGCATCAACGACCATCGGCAGATCAGATTGCGTGACTGCAGCAAACATTGACTGTGACCATTCGCCGCTACCCAGACCTGGCCCAATTGCGATAACCGTCGCTCGTGCTAGTAGCGGTGCGACATCGTCCGCGGATTCCACCGCCTGGCACATTAATTCCGGTCTGCCGCTCGCAATCGTCGCATGATGCGACGGATGCGTGGCAACACTGACGAGTCCAGCGCCACTTCTGAGCGCTGCCTCGCCGCACAAGCGCACGGCACCGGACATTCCCGGGCCGCCCCCTACGATCAGGACGTGGCCGAAGTCACCCTTGTGCGCATCTCGTTTCCTTGGAGCGAGCAGGGTCCTGATCGTATCGTCATCTACTCTCTGCAGAACCGCCTGCTCTTGTGAGCGACATGTGGCCGGAATGTCCAGACCTGCAAAACACAGATCACCCACGTAATCCGGACCCTCATTCAGGAACAGGCCTGACTTCAAACCCACGAAAGTGACCGTAAGGTCTGCCTGTACGGCCACACCCATCACTCTGCCTGAGTCGGCATTCAGTCCGGATGGTATATCGAGCGCGAGAACGGATGCAGGATGCCGGTTAATGGCATCGACGACCTCGGCGAAACGGCCTTCAAGGTCACGTTCCAGGCCGCTACCCAATACTGCATCAACCAGTAACTCAGCCTCGGCGTCGAGTGATCCTTCAAACGTCCCGGCTGCACCGCCCTCGGCGGCAAAATCCTGAAAGGCGATGGCCGCGTCACCTTGCAGCGAATCCGGCGATAACATCGAAAGAACAGACACGCCAATGCCCCTTGCCGCCGCCAGGCGTGCAAGCACGTAGCCGTCGCCGCCGTTGTTACCGCCGCCGCAAATCAACTGCCAGCGCCTGGCATCCGGAAATCGCTCCTGTGCCTCAGCCAGCGCCGCCTCTGCCGCGCGTGTCATCAGCGTATAGCCCCCGATCCCCGCATCGTTGATCGCGACCTGGTCGATCGCGCGCACGCTTTCTACAGAATAGATTTCGGCAGGCAAATTCATTGGCTTGCTTCGTTTAAGGGGCGCTCGGGCTTAGGCATCATCAGAGAATGCAATTATACTGACAGAAATCAAGGTATCTGCTTTTGAATCAATCATCACAACAAATTGCCCTGGATCCGCAAATTCTTGCCAATGATATTCGCCGGTGGGGAAAAGAGCTCGGATTTCAGCAGATCGGCTTCACTGATATCGATTTGCAGCAGGCACAAAGGCGCCTCACGGAATGGCTGGCCAAAAAATTTCACGGTGAAATGTCGTACATGTCGCAACACGGCGTTAAACGCAGTCGGCCCGACCTGCTGGTGCCCGGCACCCTGAGCGTAATTAGCGCGCGCATGGACTACCTGACGGGCGACCAGGAAAGCGCCAAAGCCCTGCTCGATCATGCACACAAGGCATACCTGTCACGCTATGCCCTCGGCCGCGACTACCACAAAGTTCTGCGGGGACGGCTGCGCGCACTGGCCAAACGCATCGAAGAAAAAATCGGGCCACTCGGTTATCGCGTATTCGTCGATAGCGCGCCGGTACTCGAGAAACCGCTTGCGGAAAAAGCCGGCCTCGGCTGGATCGGCAAACACACAAATCTGATAAACCGCGATGCAGGCTCATGGTTTTTTCTTGGCGAGCTCTATACCAATATTGAATTACCGGCGGATCCGCCCGAAATTTCCCATTGCGGCACCTGCCGCGCCTGCATCGACGTATGTCCGACGGGTGCCATTGTTGGCCCCTACAAGCTTGATGCCCGGCGTTGCATTTCCTATCTGACTATCGAACTCAAAGGTGAAATCCCGATTGAGTACCGAAAGCTGATCGGCAATCGAGTTTATGGCTGTGACGATTGCCAGCTATTCTGCCCATGGAACAAGTTTGCCGCCAGGACGGACGAGGCGGACTTTGCGCCACGGCATGATCTCGATGCCCCTGAGTTGACAGAACTGTTTTCGTGGAGCGAAGAAGAATGGCTCAGGAAAACCGAAGGTAGCGCAATCAGGAGAATCGGTTACGAGCAATGGCTGCGTAATATCGCGGTTGCGCTGGGAAATGCCGAGGGAAACGAAAAAATTGTGGAGGCATTGCAGGCCAGGCAGGATAGTGACTCACCGATGGTCAACACTCACGTCCGATGGGCACTTGAACAGCATGCGCGTGCGACGGAGAACACGACGCAAGCAAAATCTGCGTAGGTGCCGGACAGAAAAATGTTCAAAGCAACCAAGTCGAAATACCTCGTGCCCTATGACGGCAGTTTTCGCGTTGCAGAGGCGGCGACAGATCCCGGCAGGGGGAAATGGCGCAGCAAGCGCAGACTGAAAAAAGCGATCAGGCGACTCGACCGCCTGCAGAAAGCACTGTACGCCGACGATCGCCATGCTGTGCTCCTGATCTTCCAGGCGATGGATGCCGCTGGCAAAGACAGCACGATCCGCGCGGTCATGGAAGGCATCAATCCGGCCGGCTGCCAGGTCTTCAGTTTCAAGAAACCGACCCGCAGGGATCTTGATCATGATTTCCTGTGGCGAACTTACTGTAGCCTGCCGCAACGCGGCCGGATCGGAATCTTCAACCGCAGTTACTACGAAGAAGTGCTGGTTGTCAGGGT
This sequence comes from Gammaproteobacteria bacterium, assembly GCA_004357475.1. Taxonomy (GTDB): domain Bacteria; phylum Pseudomonadota; class Gammaproteobacteria; order Steroidobacterales; family Woeseiaceae; genus SZUA-117. The sequence continues at coordinate 5,412 of SMWE01000058.1, read as the reverse complement.
CCACCCGGAGATTCTACACGCGCAGAAGCTACCCGATTCGATCAACATGGACACGATCTGGGACCAACGATTTGAATCTATTCTGGCGCTGGAAAAGCACCTGGCGAGGAACGGCACGATGATCGTGAAGTTCTGGCTGCATGTGTCGATGGAAGAACAAAAGGCGCGCTTCCTGAGCCGTCTCGATGTGCCGGAAAAACAATGGAAGTTCAATGCCATGGACGTCCGCGAAAGAGGATTCCGGGATGCCTACATGGAAGCCTACGAAGACGCTTTGAACGCGACCTCACGGCCCTGGGCGCCCTGGTACGCCATACCGGCAGACAGCAAACCCTACGCACGCGCCTGTGTCGCGGAAATCATTGTCGATGCGCTTGGCAGTATCGGGCTGGAGTATCCGCAGCCGTCAGCCGATGATCGGGCGACGTTTGACGCCGCTCACAAGGAGTTATCTGAACCAAAGGGCAGCTAATCCGGTCGCCGCCGCCCTCTAAACATCGCCCGCTGGGCGATTACTATATATGAACAAGGATGTTATCGATCAACCGCGCCTTGCCAAGTCTTACCGCAGCTAAAATAACCAGTTCATCATTATCACGGTCCGGTGCATCAAGATTCTCTGCCCGGCGAATAGTCACGTATTCAGGTTCGAAATGCAGTCTGTGTAATTCAGCAACCGCTTGTTCCTCGAGCTCGTCGTAGTTTCTTTTGCCGGACTCCAGGTCCTGCCCGATACTATTAAGTATTGCAAAAAGATTCGGCGCAATCGCCCGTTCCTTGTCGCTGAGGTACTGGTTTCGCGAACTTTGCGCCAGACCGTCTTCTTCACGCTGTGTGGGTCCGCAAATAATTTCGATTGGCAAACTCAGGTCTTGCGTCAGGCGGCGAATAAGGAGCAGCTGTTGATAGTCCTTTTGACCGAAGACCGCAACGTCCGGCTGCACCAGGCTGAACAAGCGGCTAACGACTGAAGTCATTCCATCAAAGTGCCCCGGCCGAAATGAACCACAAAGTTGATCGCTCAGTACCGGCACGGTTACCGAAGTCGCATTATCGATGCCAAATGGATACATCGTCTCTATATCCGGCACGAACATCAAATCTGTATTCAATCGTTTGAGCCTGCGCTTGTCGCGCTCCAGCGAACGTGGATAGTCCTCAAAATCTTCGCCTTCACCAAATTGCGTGGGATTAACGAATATAGAAACCACAACACGCTCAGCATGCCCGCGGGCAACGCTGACAAGGCTTAAGTGACCGTCGTGAAGATTGCCCATCGTCGGCACCAGTGCGATGTGATCGCCGGAATGACGCCACTCACTCAATTGCTCGCGCAGTGCTGCTGTTGTACTGATTTCCTGCAACGGTTTGTCGCCTTCGATCCGAGAGTTGAACTAGTAAACAAATGGCGTCATGAAAAGCAATGCTCGGGCGCCGGATAACTGCGATCTTTCACAGCTTTCACGTAGCTGCGAATTGCCTCCAGCGGTGCGTCCGTCCCGGTCATGAAATTCCTGACAAACTTTGGTTTGCGCCCGGGTGTTATATCCAGGATGTCATACAGCACGAGGATCTGACCGTCGACATGCGGGCCTGCGCCGATGCCGATAACCGGCAGATCAATGCCGTTGTGAATCGCCTCGCCGACCTCGTTCGGCACACATTCGAGCAACACGATGTCTGCGCCACAATCCTGCAGCCGTTTGGCGCTCTCGAGCATTTTCTTCGCCTGTTCCGGTTCCCGGCCCTGTACCCTGAATCCGCCGATCTTGTGTACGGACTGCGGTTTGAGGCCGATATGCGCGCACACCGGAATGTCATGCTTCGCCAGATGCTCAACGATATCAAGCTGACCCTCGCCACCTTCAAGCTTGATCATCATGGCGCCGCCTTCCTGCATCAACAGCACCGAATTTTCCAGCGCCTGCCCGGGATCGGCATAACTCATGAATGGCATATCTGCCACAAGGAATGCCCGACGGAGCCCACGAGCAACATTTTTCGTGTGATAAATGATGTCGGCAATGGTGACGGGTATGGTCGTGTCATGACCCTGGATGACCATACCGAGCGAGTCGCCGACCAGGATAAGGTCGGTACCGGCGGTATCGACAAGCATCGAGAAACTGGCGTCATAGGCTGTTAAACAAGCGATCGCATCGCCATCCGCCTTCATTTTTTGCAATGTGCCGAGGTTGACCGGCGGTACCGCCATTCCACGCTGTTCGAGTTGTGTATACATTCAGCTCACTGTTGCGTTGCCTGAATCAAAGGCGCCTGCCATAGCTCAGGCGAATGCCACTGTAGCAGCCGGATTGAAAAAGTGCCGGCCACCCGAAATCCGACAGACCTGTTCGAACAACGCATCGTAATCGGCATCATTTCTGGCCGGATCGATTGAGGATGCATTAACAATCAGTAACGGCGTCTCATCGTAGCCGTGAAAATAGCGGGCGTACGCATCCGCGAGTTTTTCCAAATAAGCGCGATCGATCATTCTTTCATAAGGAATACTTCGCTGCGCAATTCGCGCCATCAACACATCGACCGACGCCTGCAGATACACAACCAAGTCTGGTTCCGGCGCTTCGATATCCAGCCTGTCAACTATTTTCTCGTAAAGTTCCAACTCGTCCCGGCTCAGGTTCAATTCAGCAAATAACCTGTCCTTCGCAAAATGAAAATCCGCTATTCGCACCGGCGCGAACATATCGGATTGCCGAAGTTCCTCCAGTTGCCGGGCTCGCTGAAACAGGAAGAACAACTGCGCCGGTAACGCCGCAGTTCGACGTGACTGATAGAATTGTTCCAAAAAAGGATTCTGTTCGATCTGCTCCAACACGAGTTCGCCAGAGAAACTCTCGGCAAAGCGTTTCGCAAGACTGGTCTTGCCGACGCCAATCGGTCCCTCAACAACGATGAAACGAGGGCCGTTGCTCTCTTTATTAAGCTCCTGGACAGCCACTTTAATCGATCACCCAATACGTTCTATGCGCGGTTCCGATACCGAAATTTTTGCGGCCAACACAGCTACATCTGCTTGTCCCGGCACGCGATAATGCGGTGCGATTTCCTGCCAGGGCAACAATACAAAATTTCTATCGGCAATGCCCGGATGCGGCACGATCAGGTCGTCCTCATTGATAATCTGGCCGGCATAAGCGAGCAGATCCAGATCAATCGCGCGCGGTCCCCAGCGCTCGCCACCACGCGGCCTCCCCTGTTTGCGCTCGATGTCCTGCAACTGCTGCATAAGGTCGTGTGCCTCCGTTTGCGTCAATAATGCGGCGACCGCATTGATAAAATCAGGCTGATCGGAGCGACCCACAGGTGCCGAACGATAGAACCCTGATTCGCTGACAAGGACGCTGCCCGGCAGATCTGCCAGCGCTGCAATGGCTTGCCTGACCTGATTTTCCGGAGAATCGAGATTACTGCCAATACCTATGTAGACCGGCCACCAGCGCGGCGCGCTCATGTCTGTGCGGAATTCCGACTGCGCCGCCGGCGTGGCCGCCGCCGGCGTTTGTCGGATTTTGCCGGTTGGTTGATGCCAAAACTCACCATTCGCTGATCCGTATTTTGTATCTGAACATCAGTCCAGAAATCCGCGGTTTCGGTGTCAATTTCGCCAACCTCGGCGCGCAACATCATGAAGTCATACGCCGCCCTGAAACGCCGGTGTTCGAGCAGGTTGATGGCGCGCTTTCCTTTTCGCACGTTGAATCGCGGTTGCATCGCCAACATTTCACGCATCGGTGCGGTAAATCGTCGCGGCAGCGAAATGCGAGACTGTTGTTGCCCTGACACCTGGTAGGCCGCAATCGCCAGCGACTGTACCTCTGACATTCTTTCTTTCGAGCGCAGCGTCTCTGCCAGTCTTTTCACTGGCGCCCACAGGAACACGCCGAGCAAAAACATTGGCGTCACTGAGTGGCCGGCCGCAACCCGCCGGTCTGTATTCATGAGTGCGGCGCGCACAAACCTGCCAAAATTCTGGTCCTGGTTGAGTGCTTTGTCTGTATCCGGAAAAAGCTCTGCAAAAAGTTGAAATTTGCGTAACAAAGTAAACGTTTTTTCGGCATGACCCGCCTGGAACATTTTCAGGAACTCATCAAACAGTCTTGCCGCGGGTACGTTCTGGAGAAGCCCCAAATACTTGGCCATCGACTGGCGAACGCTCTCGTCAATCTGGAAATCGAGTTTGGCCGCAAAACGTGCAGCCCTGAGCATTCGAACCGGGTCCTCTCGCAATCTTTTATCGGGGTCGCCGATCAACACCAGGCGGCGGCGCTCAATGTCCTTCATTCCATCGACGTAGTCCCAGATACTGAAATCGGCGATGTTGTAATACAGCGCATTACAGGTGAAATCGCGCCGCCAGACATCCTCGCCGATGCTGCCATAGACATTGTCGCGCAGGATTCGCCCCGCGTGGTCGTGTGCGACATCCGCATGCTTTTCATTGCCCTCGGTAGCGGCACGGAAAGTGGCCACTTCGATGATTTCCCTGCCGAAGCGGACATGCGCCAGCCGGAACCGGCGTCCGATCAGCCGGCAGTTGGCAAACAGGGCCCGCACTTCTTCGGGATGTGCGTCGGTCGCAATATCGAAATCCTTGGGATGCAGCTCAAGCAGCGCATCCCTTACGCCGCCGCCCACGAGAAATGCCTGAAACCCGGATTTGTGCAGCCGGTACAATACCTTGAGCGCACTTTTTGATATCTCGTCCCGTGATACGTTATGGGAGGGTCGCGGAATAATATTTGGCTCGGACGCTTTTTGGATCCCGCTGTTTTTCAAAAGAATTTTCCGCTTGAGCTGAGGAAAGGCGGCCGTATGATAGCAGCCCCCGCACAACCGGGCAGTAAAACAAACGATCCCGCTCCCTTCGTCTGGTGGTTCAAGACATCGCCCTCTCAGGACAATAAATAAGGTGTTCGATCCGAGGATGGCAAAGCCATCCGACAGACGCACAAGAGCAGCGAGTGCGTCCATCCCCCTGGGAGTCCTCGCAGGAATTTCGAACTTTACGGACTTGAGGATTGGAGAGGCGGCCTTATAATAACTGCCCTGCAAAAGCAGGACCTTAGACCAGATCACCACGCTCCCTTCGTCTAGTGGTTCAGGACGTCGCCCTCTCACGGCGGTAACAGGGGTTCGAATCCCCTAGGGAGTACCATATTTTTTAAGTAGTTACAGTCGAGAGCGACATTAACTGCTTAGTTTAGGTAATTTTTAGGTAAAACACCGCCGAGCGCTCCTCACCGCGCCGGCGGTCAGCAGAAACGCCCGATCTGCGCAAATCAATCCCGTATCAAATCCGACAGGCTGTTACACGCGACTTCGACCTGCGGCCGTAACAGACCGCGTATTCCGCACACTCGGCAAGTTTCGAGTGCTCATAACGGC
>SMWE01000057.1 GCA_004357475.1 Gammaproteobacteria bacterium | reverse complement strand
GGCGAAAATGAAAGGGGAAATCCACCTGCGAGTTCGTGAGCTTTAGTACGTTGTTCCGAAGAATATTTATCGCTCGCTGGGGCGAGCTCCTACGACTGAATCTCTACATCGATCACCCGCTGGGCCCGGTTCCTGCTCATCCGTTGCGAAAATGGACTATCAAAATTTTCATGAGATGCCGCGGCAACTTCCGCTTGACATGCAGTTTGGGTGACCCGGTCCAAGGTAATTTACCGGTCCTGTTGCCACCCGCGCGAATATTTGTTTTATCTTATATGCAAGAATGCTAATATACGCTTCGAACAATAATACTGAGGAGGTGACACATGCAGGATCAACCTGTTCTGTCGTGGAAAGTCGCCGGTTTGCTGCTCGGACTGCTGCTGATTACAGCAACTGCGCTGGTCAAGCCGCTGGGGGTCTCAACACAATACGTCGTTACCGATGCCATTTTGTTACACCGCGCGGCTCCAAACGCAGCCGAAGCGAACGAATATCTCAATAAGTATGGCCAAAGAGATGACTGGGGCGTTGGCTATGGCTGGATGCTCGTCTTCGGCATGTTTGTCGGCGGTGGCTTGTCGGCATTTTTCACCAAGAAGTTTCGGCAACGCGAGAATCCGTCACTACCCTCGATGTGGCGGGAGGAATTTGGCAGCTCGTCGCCGCGGCGCATGATACACGCATTCGCAGGCGGCGCATTGTTGCTGTTCGGCGCAAGACTCGCGGGAGGCTGTACCAGTGGTCACATGATCAGCGGCATTTCCCAGCTCACGATTGGCTCATTCATTTTCGGCATTTCGATTTTTGCCTCGGGCATCGTCACTGCGCGAATGCTGTACAAGAGGAGGCTCGCATCATGAAACTCGTATTGGGACTCGTTATCGGCATGGCGTTCGGCGCAATACTGCAACTCGGTGGCGCCTCCAGTTACAAGAAAATCCTGGGCAGCCTGTTGTTGAAGGACCTGGACGTCATCAAGTTGATCTTGATGTCCATCGCCGTTGGCACTGTCGGCATCTATGCCCTTGACCTGGTGGACATGGCCAACATGAGCATCAAACCGACTTATGTCGTCGGTATCACTATTGCCGGTTTGATTTTCGGTGTTGGTTTTGCGGTTGCCGGATACTGCCCCGGAACCTGTGTCGTCGCAGCGGCCGAGGGTAAAACGGATGCCATGGTGACCGTACTGGGCGGACTGGCCGGCGCCCTGATCTATGCGCTTGTCTATCCGGCGTTCAAGGGCCTGATTGAAATCACCAACTATGGAGAAGTCACGTTCGCGAGCGCATTTGGCGTCAACGGCATCTGGGTCGCGATTCCATTTAGTGCAATCCTGTTCGTGCTGATGTTCAAAGTCTTGAAGGATCGCTACTAGGGCCGGACCAGCGTATACCCCTCCCCGACCTTCTCGATAATGTGCGCCACTCCGGCCTGCACCGATATTGCATGTGGGCTCAGTTCGGGACGGCTGCCATTGTTGCGCTCCATCGTGTCGAGCGTATTTTCACAGACATAGAAACGCACGCCGTTGTCGACCAGGCTGGCGATACGCACTTCATGCGGACTATCTGCATACAACAGGCGCACACCGGGTCCGAAAGTAACGATTTCTATGTCGATAAAATCGGGGCCGCCATAGTGCCTGATCAGGTTATTGGCGACATCAAGTACCACGGATTCCCGTTGCTGATCGCTGAACTGGAGCACCACCCGGACTTCGGCGAATGGCTTCTCCTCAAAGGACTCCTGCACCCAGCCGGGGCTTATCGGCAGGAATACGAGCACCATTGCCAGCCCCAGAGTCAAACCTGGTCGGATAATCATATCGCTTACTCCAGTGCACCGGAATAATCCGCAAGACCGGCATTACCTGCAACGTTCTTTAGGACCGGCGTATTCAGCTTGTCGACTCTAATGGTTTTTTTCGCGCGCAGATACTCGGCAAGGACCTCCCAGACCGGTTCACCGGGAGACTCGGAGCCTGTCGTCGCCCAGCCGGCGACCTTGTACTTTTTGCCTGCATCCAGCGTCCGGCCATCATCGAGTGTCATGTCCGCGATGCGGTAATTCATCGACGCGGTCGGGTCACAACTGAAATTCAGTCCGCCAACGCGGACCATATCACCACCCTGTTGCAAGTACGGATCGGTATGGAACAAGTTGTCGGCAACACTCTCCAGGATGGTCTTGATCTCGGCTCCTGACATGTCCCGAACATAGGTCTCGGGATAAGTCATCGCCGTCTGATCCATCACCCGCTCCATCGTGATCGTGTCACCCGGCAGCACCGACGTGCCCCAGCGAAACCCCGGCGATAACGATATGTCTGCGCCGCGCACTTCCCTGAGTGCGTCGCAAATGACCTGATCGAAGGTACCGTTAAAGTTTCCGCGCCGGTACAGGAGTGACTCCGCAACGGCCAGCGGCTCCTGCAGTTTATCCAGATAGGGTCTGCGTACGTCATCAATGTAGGCTTGCATTGCCGAATCTGCGGGCAACAGGTTTGCGAATACCGGCAACAATCGATAACGATAATCATTGACCTTGCCGTTGCCGATATCAAGGTCGAGAACTGCCAGGAATTTACCGTTGGACCCGGCATTCGTCACCAAGGTCTTGCCGCCGGCGTTTTCGATGATCAGCGGGTGCGGTACGCCGTCGTGAGTATGGCCACCAAGAATGGCATCAACTCCACTTACCCGGCCTGCCATCTTGACATCGACATCCATGCCATTATGCGAAAGCACAATAACTGCATCGACTTTTTCATTTTCGCGAACGCGATCGACAAGCTCCTGCATGTCGTCATCGCGGATACCGAAGGTCCAGTCCGGTATGAACCGCCGGGGATTGGCGATCGGCGTATAGGGGAAAGCTTGTCCAATGACGGCCACACGGCGGCCCCCGACTTCACGAATGGTGTAGGGCTTGAAGGCGTGGCCGCTATCCTCATCGTAGGCAGCCACTCCATCAAACAATGCGTCCTCGGTGACGCGAACGTTCTGCGCGATGAACTCGCCATCGAAACGCTCGATGTTCTGCAGCACTTCGTCATCACGATAGGTAAATTCCCAATGCCCGGTCATGATATCGACACCGAGCAAATTGCAGGCATACACCATGTCCCTGCCGCGCGTCCAAAGCGCTGTCGCCGAGCCCTGCCAGGTATCCCCGCCGTCCAGCAGCAACGAATTACCCTCGCCGGCCTCATCACGCTGCCTGTCGATCAGTGTTTTTAAATGCGCAAAGCCGCCGACCTTGCCAAACTGCTCGGCTGCGGCGGCAAAGTCGAGATAGGTAAACGCATGGGCGTCACTGCTGCCGGCCGCCGCGCCGATGTACTCCAGAAAATGCCGGCCGACGAGATGCGGCGGGCGGCCCGACGCACCGGCGATGCCAATATTTACGTTCGGCTCGCGAAAATAAATCGGCAGCAATTGCGCGTGACAGTCGGTGAAATGCAGCAGGCGTACGTTGCCGAAAGGCGATGCTTCATAGGGGTCGCCACGCACGATGCTGCGCATGCAACCAGGAAGAAGACCAGCGGAACTGGCGCAACTGAGCAACCACAAAAAGTCACGCCTGCGCATAACTATCCGGCGGCATCCGATTCAGGAAAAATTGCAGGTGCCGGCTAATTGGACAACACGCGTGTTCGCCAGGTCTCTGCTTCGGTATCGGCCTGAATGGATGCCAGCTCTGCTTGCAACTTTGCCTCGGTTGCCAGCGCGATAGCCTCATCGATACGCCCATCGGCATTAGCCACCTTTGCATCACGCAGCAGACCTTCAGTCTTGCTCCAGACATTTCGCTTGGCCTCTGCTACCGCGAGCGCTTGTTCCGCGGCGGCGTAAATGTCTGCGAACGATGATCCGCCCGCATGCCCCGGCGAACCTGAGGATACAGTTTCCTGACCGCAGCCAGGGAGCAGGAACGCACAGGCAACCAGGAAGGTGGATAGTTTATTCATAGTGATGCTCAATCCCTGTCAACGACGACTCGCCGGCCCATTCAATTCGAGACCATTGCTCATATAGGTCAGGAAATATTCGAGGTTGCGATATTCAATGCTCTGCGGCTGCAGAGGCTTGGCGAAGACCTGGGAATTGCATTCGCTGATTCTCTTTTGCAGCGTCCCGATCTCACCCCATTTGGCACGGTAAACCGGCCAGTGCGTCGCATGCCCCAACGTCGTGCTCAGCCGATCAGCCCGCAGCATCAAACCCGCAGACTGCACATGGCAGCTCATACATGCAAAATTCAACTGCCCCCTGCGCGTGTAGTAGTACTGCTTCCCGGATTCATAGGCGGCAAGCGCTGATGGATTGTCTTGCGGCACTTTAACGTTGATCGTATTGCCGCGAGACGTGTACGACATGTAGGCCGATATCGCGGCAAGATCACCGATCAGATACGGTAAGGATTCTTCATCGTTTGCCGCTCGACATTGATTGATTGCCAGTTCAAGCGTAACCACCTCGCCCAGATCCGCATCGAAGTGGGGATATTGCTGCCGAATGCCGATACCACCATTATCAAAACAATCGGCATACGATTTCCCGTTCGCAAATGGGGACTCGAACAGCGCCTGACCGTCTTCGATGGCGATCTCGTAGGGAGGGAAATCCTCCATCTCGATCCATTGTTCTCTGGCGATCTCGTCAAACGCATAAAGCCCGTTCGCGAATTCCTGCAGCGGTACATCGGGAAATCGCCCGGTGTAATATTCGAGCATCACTGTGCGGTCCTCTTCCGGACCGGCCGTGGCGCCGGCGCCCACGAACAGGCCGATGATGACACTCAGCAGAAGGATCTTGTTATTCACACGATTGCTCCGTCGGTCCTGGTTGGCTTGTCATTATTTCAAGGCCGCCTCTGTGGTACTCGAATCGCCCTGATTGTCCTCCCAGTGGATCTTGATCGTATCGCCAACCACTCCGCCGGTGAACGAAAAAGACACGTAAGGATTCCTGGAGACGGCAGGTCCCCAATACGCGGTCATGACAATCTCGCCATTGTGCTCGGCGACAACCTCGGTAATGTAGTGCGCCGGAACGCGTTCGTTGGTTTCGGCATCGCGGCGCAGGCCGGATTCCATGTCATGCGGCATCAGCGCCTTTACTTCGGAAATGTCGCCTTTGACTTTCGCCCGGATCTTGATCGGTTTACCCATTTGCCTGTCCTCGATAAACTTTTATCAGCCGCCACATCCGCCAATGGTCACTTTGACGTCTTTCGATGTGCTGTACAGATTGCCACCGGCGCTGACCAGCGCCCGCACCTGCGAGGTCTGGCCCATTTTGATTCTGACCGCAACCGACGGGATCGATCGGGGCGTCAACAGAAAAACCGCCGCGAGTGGCGTCGGATTATTGACGACAACAATGCTGATCGATTCGACATTGTCGAGATCTGTGCTCACCGTTACCGGAACGACCGCACCATTCTCGGCGATGTCAGGTATTTTCATCTTTACCTGGTCGCTGTCGAGGGGTATCTGTCCAAACAGGTCAGCGATCGCCTTGTCGGCATCGTTTGCTGAAAATGCGCTGTCGGGTCGTGCGGCCAGCAACAGGCGTGGCCATGCGGCAATTGCGCCCAGGGCGAGCATACCCTTTAGCATTAGTCTTCGGTGCACTTTCATTTTATCCAACTCCATTTACAGTGTACGAATAAAATCGACGACAAGATCGATTTCTTCTTCAGTCAGGATGCGATGCCGTCCGTAGGGCGGCATTCGCGTTGCCGGGTCATTGACAGCCGCGTCCCAGATTTGTGCACGCAGATCGACACGCTCAGGAAATCGGACTTTCATCAGCAAAAGTGGCGGGCCATAGTTTCCGGCAAGCTCGCCACCTTCGATCGCATGACACGCCAGGCAGTTGCCCTTGTTGCGGTCGAATGCAATCGCCTGGCCACGCGTAGTCGCGTCAGGCGATGGGTCGTCGTCCGCGAGGCCCGGTTGCACGCCGATTAAGGATGCCAGCAGTGAAATAATCAGGATTCTACGCATATTCTTGACCTCGATTTCTCTGCTAATTCGCCAACTGTGCAATCATATAGTCGACAGCGGCAATAATGTCTTCATCGCTCAATTGCAGTTGCCCACCCTTGGGCGGCATGACCCCTTTGCCATCGAGTGAGCTCGCGATCATAAGGTCGCGGCCTGCCGCGATGCGCCCCGCCCACGCGTCGCGTTCACCCAGGATCGGTGCGTCGCCAACGCCGGAGGCATGGCACAGTGCGCAGGCTTGCTGATAGATCGACTCGCCGGGGGATTTCCCCACGACAGCCGCGCTTTGCACCTGCACATCCGGCACTTCCGACACTTCCGACACTTCCGACACTTCCAAGGATACCGGCTCTGAAGTGATTTCAATGGCTGCAGGATCTTTACAATTGTTCATACACAGTTCGTTTTTTACGTCAGGCCGGTCGTCCAGGAAAAAGCCGTCTTTGTTCGGCATTTCGATCGACGCCAGATTGCCCTGGTTCAGTTCGAAGTCGTAATCCACAAGGTCATTCAGATACAGGACGTAGGCCGATATCGCGTAGACCTCGTCGTCACTGAGTGACTCCGGTTCCGCAAAAGGCATTGCCCGGTGAATGTAATCCCAAAGCGTGCTGGCATAGGGCCAGAAGCTGCCGACTGTCTTTTCCGGCCGCGACTCGGTCAGCGTTCCCTGGCCACCCGCAATAACCGGGTACCGGCCGACACCCTCGCCGAATGATCCATGGCAGATCGCGCACTGATCTTCGTAAAGAAATTCCCCGTCTTCCACGGTGCCTCCGCCTGGCGGCAATCCCAGGCCATCGGGTCGTATATCGATGTCCCAGCCGGCGATCTCTGCATCACTCGCATCACTGCCATAGCCGTAGTGCCCTGCCGGCTGGTCGACCGGCGCATTGAATTCCGTGACCTGGATGTCACCGGCTGTGCCGGCAGCGCCATCTGCACCGCATGCCGCCACGACACAGCACCCCAGGATCAGCGCTGCAGGCGAGCCGTTCAGAAAGCCGCTAGCGAATCTGGACATTGGTCACTTTTCCGTTTTCATGTAAGCGCCAGGTATGAATCGCGTTCTTGTGATAGATGGAATTGGTGCCGCGGGCTTCGCGCAGCTGGGTGTAAGTGGGCTGCACGTAACCGGTTTCATCAACCGCCCTGCTCTGGATCATCGCGGGCCCGCCATCCCAGTCCCATTCCAGGCCGAACCGGGTCAGCGCTTTCGGCAACACGAGGCCCTTCAGTCGCGCAGTACGCCAGTTGACGCCGCCATCGAATGACACATCAACGCGCTTGATCTTGCCCCTGCCGGACCAGGCCAGCCCCCGCACTTCATAGCGGCCCTTTTCCCTGAGCGGTTTTTCCGGGCACGGGTAGGTCACCACCGAGTTACACTCCTGTTCATAGGAAAACTTGCGGGCGCGCCCGTCGGCCAGCAAGTCCGTATATTTCGAGGTTTCCTCGCGGTGGTACCACGGCTGGTCGCCGACCTCGAGCCTGCGCAACCACTTGACACAGGTATTGCCCTCCCAGCCCGGATTGATCAGGCGAATGGGATAGCCCTGTTCCGGCCGTAACGGTTCGCCGTTCTGTGCGTACACGATCAGGGCGTCATCCATGGCCTTTGCAAGCGGCACCGAACGGCTCATATGTGATCCGTCGGCGCCTTCGGCGAGAATCCAGGCGGCGTCTTTCCTGATTCCGACTTCCTGCAACAGGGTAGACAACGCTACGCCGCTCCATTCGCAGCAACTCAGCATGCCATGGGTAAATTGCAGCGCATCCATTTGCGCGCCGCGCCACTCCATGCCGCCATTTGCCGGACACTCGAGAAAGCGAATCATCGAGGTACCCGGAAAACGGCGCAAATCATCCACGGTCAGAATAATCGGCCGTTCGACCAGACCGTGAATCATCAGGCGATGTTGCTCAGGGTCTATATCCGGGATACCGGCATGGTATCTCTCGAAAACGAGGCTTGATGGCGTGATGATGCCGTCGAGTTCGGCGAGCGGCGTAAAACTGATTGAAGCGATTCTGTCCGCGGTCAGCCAGGGAACATTACGTCGGACGATATGCTTCTCGAAGCGCGACGGCTTGCCGTATGGTTCTGTCAGTACGCCAGGCCCCAGCGAGCGCGTCCAGCCGGGCACATTCGGTGGCAGATTCTCAGCGGCCGCGCGTGCATTTGCAGACAGTGCCCCTCCTGCGATCACGCCGCCGGCCAGTAACAGACCATTCTTAAGGAAGTTTCGGCGTTCCGCCTGGGGCAGCTTTTGCGCCTCTGCGGACACCCTCTGCAGTAGCCCGGCTGTACTGTCGCTGTTCGATATCATCGCCATACCGCCTTAACTTAAGAAAATACTTAAGTCCTGACGCTCGTTTCCATGTATATTAGAAAATTCTAACATAAAAGAAAAGCCCCTGGCCGGGGACCATGAATTATGCGACGAATTCAGTGGATGGTCCGGTTGTTGTACTGCTCGCTGGCCGGGCCCGTGGCCCATGCGGGTCGGCGCAGCTTGCTTGCGCAACCTGGACAACAACGTGGCAATCGTGGAGTCCCATTATATTGGTCCGGTCATGGTGGCGAATGACCCCGACTGCGTGATCATAGACAAGTAAGGATAGCAATGTGGAAATAACGGAAGATATTGATCTCGAACAGATGATCAAAGCGGCCGACAAGGCCAGCGCCCTCATGAAAACCCTGGGCCATAAGGGGCGTCTTATGGTCTTGTGCCAGCTTGCCGGCGGGGAGAAATCCGTGGGCGCATTGTCGGAGATTCTCGATATTCCGCAATCGCCGCTATCGCAGCATCTGTCACGCATGCGTAAAGAGGGGCTGGTGCAAACGCGCCGTGAGGCACAAACCATCTTTTATTCCCTGAAAGCGGACGAGGCAGGCAAAATCATCGAGTGCCTTTACGGCCTGTATTGCGCCACCGATGAATAATTCCCTCACATTGCCAGCCCGCAAAACGAACAACCCACCTGTTTTTATTTGATGCATTGCAGCAAAGGTTGCATGTCAATTTTATCCCGCCCGTTGCCTGCAGCTGGGCACCGGCAAAGCTGGTCTCTCCCATGCTGATCAGCCCAGCGCCGAGTCAGATGTTAGTGCTTCCTGCTCGACCGGACTCTCGGCAGTCTGGAATTCTGCCGGGTGAGGTGCCTTCAATCCCCCCTGACATGCTGCTGCTTCAATTCTGACCTGGCTGACTCGAGAGCCCGGTTGAAATAGAAACTGTAATACTCGATATTGCCGATACCGACAATCTTGTCGGCGATCTCCACCCCTCGCGCATCAAGAAACAAAAGTGTCGGTGTCACCGCGGCTGCATATCGATCCGCAAAATTCCTGCCCGCCAAATCGTTGCCGGTGAAATTTGTAACCGTAAAACCCGCATCCAGGCTAAGCTCGCGAAAGATTGCCCTGTCCGCCAGTTCTCCGGCCCGGATCATTGGAAACAGCACCTGCTTGCGCAGCGTTGCGCAGAACTGGCAACCGTACTGAGAAACAAAAACGACAATGAGCAATCCGCGCTCGGTGGACAGCCTGGCATCCGTCACGAATGAATCTGCCAGGGCAATGAGACGTGCCGGTTTCTTCGATCCATCCACGCAAGCGGCCAGACCAGGCAACGACAGGTACAGCACTACCACGATAGGTGTCAGTTTGCGCGGCCACTGGCTGTGCGGTCTCATGTTCCTGGTGCCCTGCCTGATCATGTTTGCATCACAGCTGGTTCAGCTGCAGAAACTCAAGGGTGATTTCGACCACGTCATAGGCGTACAAATCACGAAAAAAGTGATCCGCACCATCGATCTCAACGTGCCTGACGTTGCTGCGCGTGACAGATGCCATGGCTCCCACAAGGCCGGCAACCACCCCGTCGTCGCTACCTGAAAAAACCAAAACAGGAATATCGATTTCCTGCAACAACGCCGGCGTATCGGACAGACTCGCCGATGCGTAATACGACAGGTAACTCTCGGCGCTGACCCTGGCGCTGGCGCAATGCAGGAACGGCACATCATTCAACCAGCCGCCGATCGGACCCGATGCCATTTTTCCGGCAGATTCAGCGCCAGCCGGATCCGGGGCAATGGGCGGCGCAAGCAGGATGGCCGCCACGACCAATGGACTTTCATTGACGACGTAACGGGCAACCTGGTTGGCGCCGCGCGAGTGGCCAAACAAAACGACGTCACCGACCCCTTGCGCAACCAGCCACGCAAGCCACACGTCCAGCTCCTCGCTTGCATCCCCTAGCTTGTGAGCATGTGGCTGGTCACAGGGATAAAAGCCGTGCCTGTTACTGGTATCCAGGCTCAGATTGATGGCCAGCGAATTTTTCCCGTTTTCCGCGAAGACCGACTGCATCGATTGCATGATTTCCATGTCCTTGTGCCCCAGCGTTCCATGCAACATCAGGATCACACCCTCAGCAATGCCGCCACCTTTTGCCAGCACGAGATTGCCATTCAGAATCAGGCCACCGTGATTCACCGTGACCTCATCAGCCAATGCCGGCGGACAGCTTATTAATAAAAGGAGCAGGAGCTGCACTCGAGGCATTCTTGGTAACTCCTCTTTTATCTTCAGCCGAAATGGCGTCTACCCATCGAGTCTGAGCATATAGCCTCGGTTCATGTCCCACAACAGAACCATGGCAGGCGACGGGTCAGCGGCTCCGGTGTGCCGAATTTGTCGCAGCGGCTCGCGATCATTACTGATTTTGCCGACGAGATTCGGCAACTGGGCCTGTCAAATTTTATATATTGTGACGACGATGCGATATTCGCGCACGCCGACCGAAGACGCCAGCCGGACGGTGAGTTTCGTGCACCCGGTCTCTGGGTCCACCAACAGACCTGTCCACGAAATGGCCCCCGGTTGGATGGTGGTGGTATTAGCATCAGTTCTCCGCAACAGGAAATCGTGATGGTAGCGAGCGTCCCGATGACCGGGGACCGCTGGCAGCCACTGGAGGCGGGAACCTTGCTGGTGCTGAAAGAAGGCAACGTCGTCGATTGACGGAACACCTGAATGGAGTAGTGGTGCTCATCCAGCATTTATTTGCAGGTGCTGGAAACTCGAACATCAATGCCGCAAACTTCAATCTGTCAGTACTATGGCGATGGAGCGATCGAGAAATGCGGTTTATCAAAGAATCCACGAAAATCTTTTGCCTGTCTGCGGCACTCATGCTCGGTGTTCTTTCCTGTTCATCAGACAAGTCCGAGGCGCCTTTCACATTTGCCGAAGCAACCATCGCGGACGTTCAGTCGGCGATTCGCTCCGGCACGTCGTCGTGTGAGGATATTGTCAGTGGTTACCTCGCGCGGATTAACGCCTATGACAAGCCCTCGGGACTGAATGCCATCATCTTCATCAATCCGAACGCAGTAAGCCGGGCGCAGGAAATTGATCGAAAAGTCGCGGGCGGCGAAATCCTGGGGTCACTTTTCTGTGCTCCGGTATTACTAAAAGACAACTACGATACGGCCGACATGCCCACCAGCGGTGGCTCTGTCGCACTGAAAGACAGTGTGCCCCCTGACGATGCGTACATGGTGCGCAAGCTGCGGGAAGCAGACGCCATCATCATTGCCAAGACCAACATGGCGGAGTGGGCATTCAGTCCGAAACAGACGATCAGTTCCTCATATGGCACCACGGCCAACGCCTATGATTTGAGCCGGGTGCCGGCTGGTTCCAGCGGTGGCACGGCTTCGGGCATAGCGGCAGGTTTCGGTGTCATTGGCATGGGGTCGGACACCGGCAATTCGATTCGCGGACCAGCGTCCCATCTTGCTTTGTTCGGCATTCGCTCGACCCTGGGGCTGACCAGCCGCGACGGCGTGATACCACTTGCCTTCGATCGCGACATTGCGGGGCCGATGACCCGGACGGTGACCGATGGCGCCAGGGTATTCAACGTGGTCGCCGGTTACGATCCCGCCGATCCCTATACGGAACTGGGCATGAATCATGTCGAAAAGGACTACACCGGATTCCTCGACGAGAATGCATTGCAGGGCAAGCGAATCGGAGTATTGCGGGCACTCGTCGATACCGACGATGCCGATCCCGGGATTACAAAACTTTTTGAACAGGCGCTTGCTGATCTGCAACATGCAGGCGCCGAAATCGTCGATGATTTCGTTATCGCAAATCTTGACGAACACATGAACGGCAGCAATTTCTGCGTGCGGTTCCGCTACGACATGCACGAGTATCTCAAGTCACTGGGTGCTGATGCACCGATTAGAGACGTCATGGATGTAATGGCGACTAACGAGTATTCGCCTTACATCGAAGATCGTCTGAAGTTTTTTGGCGCAAATCCCGTCGACGTTCATCCAAGAGATTTTGACCCGCCCTGTCCCGACTATCCGCAGCATCCCGGGAGGCAGGCATATCTGGCCGACGTTATCTCGTCAATGGACGGTGCCGGTATTGACGCGGTTGTGTACCCCAGCTGGACCAATCCGCCGGCACCACTGGAGCGAGCGATAGAGGAATACAAGGGCGACAACAGCCAGCTGGTCGCACCGGCGACCGGCCTGCCTGCCGTCACCGTGCCAATGGGATACAGCCATGGCCATTTGCCGGCGGGCCTGCAGATTCTGGGAAGACCGTACTCAGAGGGTTTGTTGTTTGGTGTCGCCTATGCCTACGAGCAGGCGACGCGGCACCGCGTACCACCGCAAGGATTTGCCGAATTGGTGCCGCGAGAATCGCTGGATTAATTTGGTGCAAGAATGGAGGTTGAGGACGACACGATGTCAACAGGCTCATCCAGCGACCAACTGGCACTTGGCATTCGTGCCAACCTGGCGCAATTCACGCTGCTGATCATCGTCAACGCCTTTGTCGGGGCAATGGTTGGCATGGAACGGAGTATTTTGCCAGCGCTTGCAGAACAGGAATTCATGCTCGCGGCACGCAGCGCAATCCTTTCCTTTATCGCCGTTTTTGGTGTCAGCAAAGCGCTCACCAACTACCTTGCAGGCCGCTTTTCAGACGTATTCGGACGCAAGGCAATCCTGATT
>SMWE01000056.1 GCA_004357475.1 Gammaproteobacteria bacterium | reverse complement strand
GATCGAGTTTCGGATAGCCGCTGGCGAGACCCTGCCAGCCCTGATCTCCGGCCTGAACCTGCCCCCGCCAGATTCGCGGGTTTGCAAGCAGTTTCTCAAGCGCCTCATTCACCGAAAGTTCAGTGGAGTGCTATACCGTTGCGAATCACGCCGACCACAACACCCTCGATCACCATCGTCTGCTCATTCAGATCGACCCGTATAGGTTCAAAGTCCTCGTTCTCAGGCATCAGCCAGACCAGGGAACCCTCCTGCCGGTAGCGCTTGATGGTCACTTCATCCCCAACCCGGGCGACAACAATCTGCCGGCTGCGCACCTCGGGCGTCCGGTGTACGGCGACCAGATCACCATCAAGGATGCCCGCATTCTTCATGCTCATGCCATGCACACGCAACAGATAATGCGGTTTGGGATTGAATAAGGCCGGATCGATTTTGTAATGCGTCTCGATATGCTCCTCGGCGAGAATCGGGCTGCCGGCCGCGACTCTGCCGACCAGGGGCAAACCCATCTGCTCACGCAGCGAGTCCTTGAGCTGTATGCCTCTCGAGGCACCCGGTATAAGCTCTAGCACGCCTTTCTTCTGCAAGGCCCGCAGGTGCTCCTCGGCGGCATTGGCTGACTTGAATCCGAGCTCCCTGGCGATATCAGCACGCGTGGGCGGCATGCCATGCTCATCAATAAACGACTGAATTAACTCAAGAATTTCTTTCTGTCTCGGGGTTAGCTGGCGCATCTCAGGAAAACCTGTATAAATAAACAGTCATGCAATTATATACAGTTAACTGCGTTCGTCAATGCAGCGGCCAAAGCTTTGCTTCGCCACTGATTGACCTGAATCGTAGAGGCCCATACCAGCCCGGCAGCCGGCTGGTATTTTCCTGGTACTTTTCTTTCGCGAACGTGGCACGCAAACGGATAGGAACCATGCCAATAAATATCGGCAATCCGCCTGAAACGGCATTAGTATCCGATTGGCCGGTGCGGATTGATCTTTAGTCAAACCCTGCTATCGGCAGAATTTCATACCTCGGCCAGTGCATTTTCGAATCCTGCCAATCCATGCCGGAGGCTGGCGACAAGCCGAAGAAAATCAACGTTTTCATTGAAGCTGGCAGCACTTTAGGAAATAATGCGCCTGCAGTTTTATCTCAACAGAGGAAATTTGGATGATGATTAAGAACGTACTAAAAGTGAGCGCTATTGTGCTCGTCCTCGGTCTGGCCTCTGGTTGTGCCACGACCGGTGCCGATCAAGCGCAAGCCACCGCGGACGCTGCAGCCAGAGATGCAGCGGCAGCAAAATCTACTGCTGAAGCTGCACGTGCAGCAGCAGATAGCGCAGCTCAGGCAGCGGCAGCCGCTCAAAGCACAGCCGATCGAGCGTTGTCAGCAGCAACAGATGCACAAACCTGCTGTGACGCAAACCGCGATCGCCTGGAACGCATGTTCCAGAGGTCACAGTCCAAGTAGTAAGTAGCTAGAGACTACTGGGGACTTTTTCTGACGCCGCGCTGGTCGCGGCGTCTTTTATCCGGCGCCCTGCCAGGGCCGGAACCCCATCCGCACGCTCGAGCAATTGCTCGGCAACCTCCCAGTAAAGCTCGCCAGGACGCATATTCGTCGCAGCAACGAATTGTTCGGTGAGTGCCGTTAACTGGTCACGCACTACAGGTGCCGGTGGAATTGATTCGGCAACGGCTTCGCTGTCTTCGCTTGCCGGCATGGCAGCAGCCAGTTCGCTTGCCGGCAGCGGCGTTAGTTCCAGCGGCTGGTGTACTTCTACCACCAGCTCGTCTCCGTTCCAGCCGATCTTGATCGGCTCATTAATAATGCGCACCGGCGTATTGACACTGATCTGGCCAAACAGGAATTCAATGTCTTCCGGGAACAGGCGAATGCAGCCATGCGTCACACGCATACCGACACCGGCCGGCCGGTTCGTGCCATGGATCAGGTATCCCGGCAGTCCGAGTCGCATTGCGTACTTGCCAAGCGGGTTATTCGGTCCTGGCGGCACAATTCTTGGGAGAGGGTCGCCATCTGCCGCATGTTCTGCACGCACGGACGCCGGCGGATACCAGGCCGGGTTGCTGACTTTTGAAATTACGCTCGTGAGACCAAGCGGTGTTTCCCAATCCATTCGACCGATGCTTATCGGAAAGGTCATTACGGTCGCCTGTCCGTTCGCCTTCGGTTCGGGAAAATAATACAGGCGGTACTCGGGAAGATTGAGGATGAGACCACGGCGTTCCCCCGGGGGTAAAACATAACGGGTCGGCAGAACGACTTCTGTGCCCTCGCCCGGTAACCAGGTGTCGACATGCGGATTTGCGCGAACAATATCTTCGTAGCCAAGGCCATGGCGACGGGCAATTTCGATCAGCGTGTCATCGGCCCTGGCCTGGATAACCGTAATTGCGCCAACGACATCGTCGCCGGCAGGAGGGAGGTCGTAGACCTCCGCGATTCCAACGCACGGCAGAATAAAGAATATCAGCGCAAGCCAGCGCCGCCTGACTATCATTGTCCTGTCTCTTCTCTCTTGATGACTTCAATCTCCGATTCAGCGGCCGCAAGCCAGCGCTGAATCGATTCACTTTCAAGCATTCGTCGCGGATAAGCGCTGGCAACGTCAGGCAGGTTGATCCCATAGCTTCTGAAGCGCAGCACTACCGGTGCGAACATGGCATCGGCCACGCTGAAACGGCCAAACAACCAGTTTCCCTGCGACTGATACCGGCGATGACAATCTGACCATATATCCAGTACCCGGTCGATATCGGCCGCCAGCGCGTCCGGGAGAGACACTTTACGCCCCATCGCCCGGCAATTCATAGGCATTGATTCACGCAATGTCGGAAACCCTGCGTGCATTTCCGCAGAAATACAGCGTGCATGCACTTTTGCCGCCGTGTCTGACGGCCACAACTGCTTCTCCGGCCACTGTTCAGCGACCGTTTCTGCGATCGCCAGGGTGTCCCAGACCGGCTGCTCGCCCAGCATAAGGACCGGCACCCGGCCTGACGGGGAAAAGCGAGCAATCTCTGCTGCGCTGTTTTCCAGGTCCAGGGGAATCCGGTACTCCTCGAATTCAATGCCCGCTTCGGTCAGCAGAAACCAGCTGCGCAGCGACCAGCTCGAGTAGTTCTTGTTGCCAATAATCAGTTTCAATTGCATGTCGATGCATTTTAAAGGTGCCGGGTTTATTCAATAACGCATCAGGACGGAGCCCCAGGTGAAGCCTCCACCGAAAGCCTCCATCAATATCAACTGGCCTCGTTTTATCCTGCCATCCCGAATGCCGACATCAAGTGCCATCGGCACCGACGCGGCCGAGGTGTTGCCATGATCCTGCACAGTAATAATGACTTTCTCGAGGGGCAGTTTCAGACGTTTGGCAGTGGCCTGAATGATTCGCAGGTTTGCCTGGTGCGGAATGAGCCAGTCGAGTTCGCTCTTGTCCATATTGTTTGCTTTGAGCGCCTGTTGTGCAACTGCACCGAGGGTTTTGACAGCAACTTTGAACACCTCGTTACCACGCATGATGATACCCACAGCATCGGTACCCGCAGCCACAAGGTCTTTTGAGGCGCCAACCGGGTAATACAGCAGCTCCTTGTATTTTCCATCCGCGCCCAGGTGCGTTGAGAGGATTCCCGGTTCTGCTGACGGCTTGACAATGACGGCGCCCGCACCATCCCCGAACAATACGCAGGTACTGCGATCATTCCAGTCAACCAGCTTGGTAATGATTTCAGCGCCGATAACCAGCGCGCACTGCGATTCGCCAGCCCGGATGAATTTGTCCACAGTCGAGAGCGCGTAAATAAATCCCGTACATGCAGCTTCGATGCTGAAAGCCGGACAACCGTGAATGTCCAGAGCCTGTTGCACGAGCGTAGCAATATTAGGAAATATGAGATCCGGGGTTGTGGTACCGATAACAATCAGGTCAATATCTTCGGACTTGACATCGGCCGCTTCCATTGCGGATTTTGCCGCTTCTATGCACAGGCTGGATGTTGTTTCGTCTTCGGCAGCAACGTGACGCCGCTCAACTCCGGTGCGAGTGCGTATCCATTCATCACTGGTTTCAACTATTTTCTCGAGCTCCGCATTGGTCAGGATACGTTCCGGCAAGTAACGGCCGGTGCCAGCGATTTTCGAATAGATCATGCGGCTTCCTGTTGCAGCAAATTTCCAATTTGCTGTGGCACCTGATTCCTGACCTCGACCAATGCGGTCTCGATCGCGTGCTGAAACGCGTACGAGTCTGCGCTGCCGTGGCTCTTTATAACAATACCATTCAGGCCCACCAATGATGCACCATTATATTTTCTCGAATCCATTTCTGCAGAAAATCGTTTCAAGACCGATGCGGCAACAATAGCCTGCAATTTACAAATCAGGTTGCGGGTAAATGCACGACGCAGCAAATGCGCAACCAGTCCGGCGGTACCCTCCATCGTTTTCAAGGCAACGTTGCCGGTGAACCCGTCCGTCACCACCACGTCTGCTTTGCCTGAAAAAATTTCGTTGCCCTCGATAAAGCCAACGTAATTTAGCCCGCTGGCATTTAGCAGGGCAGCGGCGTCTTTGACCGTGTCATGGCCTTTCGTATCTTCCACTCCGATATTGAGTAATGCGACCCTCGGCCGATCAATGTTGCGAATATCCGCAGTCACGATCGAACCCATCAAGGCAAACTGGAACAACTGCTCGGCGTCGCTAATTGTATTTGCGCCGAGGTCCAGCATGTGCACGGTGCCGCCGATCGAAGGCAACTCGGCGATAATCGCCGGCCGGTCGATACCAGGCAGCATCTTCAGAACGAACCTGGATGTGGCCATCAGTGCACCGGTATTCCCGGCACTGACGCAAGCCTGTGCAATACCTTCCTTGACCAGGTTGATTGCCACCCGCATCGATGAGTCTTTCTTCTTGCGCAGTGCGTCCGCGGGCGCCTCGGACATGCCGACGACTTCGGTCGCATTCCGCAAAGAGAGCCTGCCCTCTTTACCGACAATGCGCGTAACATGACCCTGCAGCTCGGCTTCATCGCCGACCAGGATTAATTCGAGATTGTGATGCCGATCAAGACACGCATTCGCTGCGCGCACGACAACCTCGGCACCGAGGTCGCCGCTCATGGCATCGAGTGAAATTATGGATCTGGTTCGCACTGGAGCGTAAAGTCAGGGCACTCTACGATGACGAATGCCGGACCTGAGCTTGAGAACGTCTACTCTTCGTCGTCTTCTTCGGGCTGTACGACGACCTGATTGCCGCGGTAAAAACCATCCGGCGATACGCGATGTCTCAGGTGCGTTTCTCCCGAGGTGGGGTCTACCGACAGCGATGGACCTTTAAGTTTATCGTGCGATCGGCGCATTCCTCGTCGCGAAGGGGTTTTTCGACTTTTTTGAACAGCCATCTTTATCTCCAAAAATGTGATAGCGCTTTCGGCCAAGATTAATATCATGGGTAAACTCGGGCCCTCACCCGGCGCTCACCCGTTCAATTTATTCATCTGCGACCTGAGTTCAGCAAACGGTCGCACCGTCTCCTTATTATCATCCGCCACCTTTTCAGCCAAGGGCCCGCACAGGTCTCGTGACTCGTGCACCGCGGATAATGGCAACGCCATTATCAGTGCGTCTTCCACTATATCAAGAGGCCTGACCGTCTCTCCTTTGACCTCCCAGATTTCAAACCCGGCCTGCACCGTCGTTGCATCCGCTGACTTCAGCAGCAGCATCTTCAGTGTCATCTCAAGCGGCAGGTCGAACGGCTCAAGACAGCGCTGACACACTGCCACAATAGTCGTTGAGATCTCGCCTTCCAGGGCCGGAATTTCCCGCCGGGCGTCCGCCCAGGTGAATCCGAGTCTAATATTTACCGCTGCGGCCCGCCATTCACGCGGCCGCCTGTGCTCGGCAACTGACTTGAGATCCGCCTCTGTAATCTCGATCAGACGCCGGAAATCCTCTATTTTCCCTTGTAATTCAAATGCCTGACCGCACTCCGCCAGTTCTTCCGGCAGCGCGCGATCTAGCAGTGGATTGGCCATGGCGGGCGCATGATAAGGACGTCACCGGCCACTGTCAAAGAGTCCGGGCGAACCAGGCCGGTGAATCTGGCAGAATAACGAGGCTTTGAGGTTAAACTGAAGAAATAACCCAACAGACTGATACTTATGCAAAATCCTTCGGCCGCAACGATCGTGCTGGCGTCGTCGTCTGTCTACCGGCAGCACCTGCTCGATCGCTTCCTCGACGAATACGAGTCCGTAGCACCGAGTGTTGACGAGTCAGCCGACATTGATGACCCGGCGGAGCTTGCGGCATTCCTTGCGCGCAAAAAAGCGGAAACAGTTGCCACCGCTTATCGCAAGGCGCTCATTATCGGCGCTGACCAGCTCGCCGTACTTGATGGTCAGGTGCTTGGAAAACCGGGCGATCACCAAAAGGCAGTCGCACAGCTGTTGCAGGCCTCCGGTAAATCAGTGCAGTTTCTGACTGCGGTTTGTGTTCTTGACCCGATCGGGCAACGACGATACGAGCATGTGGACAAGACCGTGGTCTGCTTTCGAACCTTCGACCGGCGACTGGCCGATGCTTATCTGAAGCATGACAAACCCTACGACTGCGCCGGAAGTTTCAAGATCGAAGGCGCCGGCTTTGTCCTGTTTGAGTCCGTGGCAACGGACGATCCAACAGCACTCATCGGCATGCCGATGATCTGGCTGTCTGGCCGGCTGCTGGAGCTGGGTTATCTAATCCCGTAATTTGATCATATCGCCCGCCGGGGCGGGCTCCCACGACACTCCGTGATATCTCCTGGCACTGGATTCGCCCGCCGGGGCCGGCCCCAGCGGGCGAATTGTATTGGATTATTTCTGACGACGGGCCAGACCGTGCTCCAGGAACCGCTCCAGGTCATCCGCCAGCGGCGCGGTGAAATGAAGATCATTGCCACTGTCATCCGGAAACGAAATGGACTGCGCGTGCAGGAACAATCGCTTCAGGCCGAGTTTTCGGGCAACGGCGTTGGCCTCCGGATCCCCGTAGCGTTCATCCCCCGCCACCGGGTGGCCCAGATGCAGGGCATGTACACGAATCTGGTGCGTGCGTCCCGTCAGTGGCTGGCACTGGAGCAGGCTGTATTTGCCGAAGGTCCGGGACAGGCGCAACTTCGTCTGTGCCGGTTTTCCGGCCCCGCTCACGACCACGTGCCGTTCCCCATTTTTGCGATGCTCGACCAGCAGCGGCGCGTCGACGAATTGGTCACCGAGCTGCCAATCGCCGATCACCAGCGCCAAATAGTTCTTGCCGACCGTTCCGTCGCGAAATTTCTGATGCAATTCCCGCAGCGCGCTGCGCCGCTTGGCCAGGACCAGGCAACCCGAGGTCTCGCGGTCGAGTCGATGTACCAGCGAAAGGTCGCGCAACTCCGGCCGCGCCGCCCGCAATAACTCGATCACGCCGTGACTCACACCGCTGCCGCCATGCACTGCAAGGCCGCTGGGTTTATTAATGACAAGCAAACGTTTGTCCTCAAACAGCACACGCCTCTCCAGGTCTGCGACCTTGCCAGCCGCCGGCGCATCCGGACCAGTATTAATCCTGACCGGCGGGATCCTGACTTCATCGCCGGAGACAAGCTTGTACGCGGCGCGAACCCGGCCGCCATTTACCCGCACCTCCCCGCGGCGGAGAATCCGGTACAGGCGTCCTTTCGGCAGACCTGGCAGTTGCCGGCGCAGGAAGTTGTCGATCCGCTGGCCGGCCTGCTCCTCATCAATGAGAATTTTGCGCACCCCGGTCTGCCGGGTGCCTTCTGCGGCGCCTAAGCTTCCGTTCATGAAAAGAGACTTAATTTTAGTCCGCTCAATGACTTAATTCGCATTGCCCAACCGTGATGCTGTGTTATATTAGCTATTCGTGACGGCATTTGGATTTGTTTCCCCGTCGCACGTTCTGTAAGTGCTCCAGACCGGCAACTCCCGATCCACGAGCAAAGTTTAATTCATTCCTGGTCTTGCCTTGGGTAAGACCAGGATCCACGGCAGCAGCACGGTAATCCGGCGAGCGCCGACGCGGCAGAGCCGCAGGGTTTTGATGATTAATTTTCTGCCGGACCTGATACGCATAAATCGGGTCCGTTTGAAGTTTGCCAGGCCGAACGCAGGTGGTAACCACCTGCTGCCTCTCATCGCCGTTCCCTGCTCTTCCGCATCGCCCTCATTTGGCCTGTCCTGACCGTTGCCCGATATCATCACAAAAGCAGGGCATTATGAAAAGAATGTTAATCAACGCAACTCAGGAAGAGGAGTTGCGAATGGCGATGGTCGATGGCCAGCTCCTTTACGACCTCAACATCGAACTACCGTCCGGCGAACGTAAAAAAGCCAACATCTACAAGGGACAAATCACGCGCATCGAGCCCAGCCTCGAGGCCGCGTTCATCAATTACGGCGGTGAACGGCACGGATTTCTACCCCTGAAGGAAATCTCCAGCGAGTACTTTATTTCTGAGGTCGAACCCGGCAGCAAGCCGATTATCAAGGACGTCCTGAAAGAAGGTCAGGACATTGTTGTCCAGATAGATAAAGAAGAGCGCGGCAACAAGGGTGCGGCGTTGACGACCTATGTCAGCCTGGCAGGACGATTCATCGTGCTGAAGCCCAACAAGTCCCAGTCCGGTGGAGTGTCGAGAAGAATTGTCGGCGAAGACAGGGACCTGGCACGCAAATCATTGCATGAGGTCGATGTTCCCAAGGGAATGAGCGTAATCCTGCGGACGGCAGGCATTGATCGCAGTGCCGAAGAACTCGAATGGGATATCGAAAATCTCCTTGCCATCTGGGAAGCCATTAAGAAAGTCGTGGTTGGACGCCCGTCGCCGTTTCTGATTTATCGCGAGAGCAATGCGATTGTTCGGGCACTCCGCGACTATCTGGTCAACGATATCGGCGAGATCCTGATCGACAACGAAGAGACCTACAACGAAGCAAAAGAATTCGTGGAACAGGTCATGCCGCACAATCTGAAAAAGCTAAAATTCTATACAGATCTGGTCCCTCTGTTTACGCGCTATCAGATTGAATCGCAGATCGAATCGGCATTCGCGCATGCGGTGACGCTGCCATCCGGCGGCAGCATCGTCATTGACCATACTGAAGCGCTCGTCTCAATCGATATCAACTCTGCACGTGCAACTAAGGGCAGTGATATCGAGGCAACGGCGCTCAATACGAATGTGGAAGCTGCAGACGAGATTGCCCGCCAGTTGCGGCTGCGTGATCTCGGTGGCCTGGTCGTCATCGATTTCATCGACATGGGGCCGCAGCGAAATCAGCGCGAGGTTGAGAATCGGCTTCGCGAGGCGGTGCGGCAAGATCGCGCACGCGTGCAAATCGGCAAGATCAGTCGCTTCGGACTGCTGGAGATGTCACGACAGCGTCTGCGCCCTTCACTCGGAGAGTCGAGCTACCTGGTATGCCCGCGTTGTTCGGGCATCGGCAATATTCGCAGTGTTGAGTCTCTGGCACTCGCCATTTTGCGAATTATTGGTGAAGAAGCCCGCAAGGAACGCACCGCCAAGGTGGTCGCTCAATTGCCGGTGGAAGTTGCCACTTATTTGCTCAACGAAAAACGTGACTGGGTGCAGAGTCTCGAATCGAGAAATGACACGCAGGTGATCATGGTGGCCAATCCCGCGCTCGAAACGCCACACTACCAGATTCGCAGGATTCGGGATGACCAGGTTGATTTTCCGGAAAATACGGGCTTGAGCTACACACTGGCTGGCCTGCCGGATGAGGATGAATTACCGTCGGCGATGCAGGATCAAAAACCCATTGAGCCTGCGGCCGTAGCGACGATCACGCCAATCACTCCCGCACCGCCACGCAAAAAACCCAGGAAAAAGGGACCTGGTTTCTGGACGAAGTTGTTTGCGATTTTCAGTGGATCGTCGGCCGAGAAAAAGAGGACAAGTCAAAAACGGCGTAGCGACCAGAGAAAGGCTCGAGGCAAAACCGACAGTCGACGGCGTGGCGGGCAAAGACAGCGACACAAAAACGAAGGGCAGCGCCCCGGTGACAATCGCGGCGCGCAACAATCGAAGAAATCGTCGAACAAGCGTGCCAGGAGCGGCAATGCGAAAGACGCGGAAGGCAGGAGAAAAAGTACGGCTGCCAGTGAGCGCTCGAATCAGCAAAACCGACCTGCACAGGAGCCGCGGGAGGACAAACACGACGACGATCGCGGTGACAGCCGCAAGTCAGGCAGCAGACGCAGGAGCCGTGGCGGCCGTCGCAGGCGCCGTACGCCCGATTCGGCGAATGTTACGGACACCAGGGCCGACACTCCGCAGGCAGCGGTCGAGGCCGATGCGGTGGCGGAGGTTCCGGTTCAGGACCAAAATGCGCAGCAGCAGTCGGCGCCAAAGGAAACACCGGTTCAGCAAACAGAAGTAACGCCGACAAAACCCGTACCGCTTCCCGAGTCGCCTGCGTATGAGGACACGCAACCGGAGCTGCCAGTGCTGGAGATGTCGCAGGAGGATCCAAAACCAGCAGAGGAGGCAGACTCGCCTGCCGCCGAGGCTGCAGAACCCGCTGAAAAAACGGTACCGATACGGCCAGAGGATGCAATACCCGCGGAGTATGCAGGATCAGCTGCTGTCGAGGATGAAAATTCTGTTGAGAAAACAATGACGATGTCGCGAGAGGATCTGAAATCTGCGTTGGAGGCAGGCTCAGCTGCTGTCGAGGCCGAAAAACCCGTTGAAAAAACAGAGAAGATACCGCGAGAGGATTCAAAACCCGCAGAGAAAGCGGACTCAGCCGTTGTCGAGGCTGCAGAACCTGCTGAGAAAACAGAGAAGATACCGCGAGAGGATTCAAAACCCGCAGAGAAAGCGGACTCAGCCGCTGTCGAGGCTGCAGAACCTGCTGAGAAAACATTGCCGATATCACGAGAGAAAATGGTTACGGATGCCGATGGTGAAGACAAGCCGAAGGGCAGATTACTTCCCTGGGAGCCGGATGCCGCGGCAGAGAGCCCGGCGACCGGCGATAAGGAAAAATCGGATCGATAAGCTGGCAGGCGTTTTCTAAATTTTCTTGCGGAGCGTCTCAAGGAGGCCTTGAGACGCTTCTTCCACCAGATCAAGTACGCGCTCAAATCCGGCTGCGCCTCCATAGTACGGATCAGGCACTTCGTTTTCGTGCCGCGATTCGGCGAATTCAAGAAACAACCTGACTTTGCCTCGCAGCTCGTCCGGCGCCCGCTCCTGTAACACCATGAGATTGTCCTGATCCATCGCCAGGATGTAGTCGAAGGTATCGAAGTCTTCTTCCGTGACTCGGCGAGCACGAATACCCTCCAGGGAAAATCCGCGCCTTAAAGCCGCGGCATGAGCGCGGCGGTCCGCTGGCTCACCGCTGTGATAGGCGTGCGTACCTGCAGAATCCGTTTGTATATCGGCATCAAGGCCAGCATCACTGACATGTTTGCGAAACACGCCCTCCGCCGTTGGTGAGCGGCAAATGTTGCCCATACAAACAAATAGTATGCTAATTTTTTGTTCTGATTTCATAAACTATTATTTTTCTTACCATAAAATTCCAAGAGAGTCCAACAATATCCTGTAAAGTCCATGGGTATCCGAATAATCTTGTAGCCCATCTTGTAGCCCAAAAGTGATTTCATGCGACAAATGTTAACAGCAAGCCAGGTCACATCCCTTTCAAAGAAACCCGGCAATTCGATGTCCTCCGACGGCGGAGGACTGTATTTTCGCAAGCGGAAGAATAGTTCATCGTGGGTCATCCGTCGAACACGAAACAAGGTCGCGTCGTTCGCGACCATTGGTCGATTCCCTGAAATGAGCCTCGCTGCAGCTCGAAAGGAACTGGATAAGTTTGGTAACCAATCCGCCGAAAATTTGACCGTCGGACACCTACTCGACGATTGGTTCGATCAGAACGAAAAATTGTGGAAACGCCCAAAGCAGATGGAGGGATACATCCGAAGGCTGACTGCTGACGATCCGCACATTGTAGCGATGAACATCCACGTTGTGGATCTAATGATCGTTCGCAGGTCGCTCAAGAAGTACGCGGACAATCATGGCAATGTCGCGGCAAATCGTTTGATGGAGATCTTGAAACAAGTGTTCAAACACGCCGTTCAGGTTGGTTACTTGAAGTATTCGCCGATCGTGGATCTGACGAGGAAGGTTGTGGGCGGTGTCGAGAAAACACGTGAGCGCGTGCTCACCGACGATGAAATACGCCTTGTGTACTCGACCGACCGTCACGCTGATCTGTTCCGCTTCCTGTTGCTAACAGGACAGCGAATTCGCGAGTCGCAGCTCGCGATATGGGAACACATTGCTGGGGGTCGCTTATTTATCCCAGCGGCAAATAATAAGTCCGGTCGTGATCACTGGGTCGCGTTATCACAGCAAGCACAGGGGCTTCTCGATTCAGTGCCGCATGGCCGGGGCAAGATCTTCGGCATCACGTCTGAGACAGCGGTGCAGGCATATCTAAAGCGTTGGTGCTTGCGCAACAAGATTGGCGAGAACAATCAAGAGACTAAGCATCAGGGTGCTTTCACGCCACATGATCTGAGGCGCACGTTCGCGACCAGACTGAACGAACTCAAGGTCGGTCCACACATTGTTGAGAAGATACTGAACCACAAAATGTCGGGCGTGATGGCCGTTTACAATCAAGCGGACTACGAGGACGAACGAGTCGCGGCAATGCAGCTGTGGGCAGACAGCTTTCACAATATTCTCAATTCTTGACCTTTTTTCTATAATTTTCAACGAATTAAGGATTACTAAGAATTGCTTCACCGTGTAACAGGTTGCCATGACATCGCCGGAGATCTCAGCGGTGCATTTCGCAACGACATGCGGCCCTCTGATTCACTGGAAAAATCGCTATCGGTAATCCTGTTTACGGTATGAACCTGTGTGTGGCGAATTCCTATTTTGTCGCATAAATCCGTGCAAAATCCAAGTCTTGTCATGTTGGTGCTGATTGTTACGATTGTGGCGTAATGCGTGATCTGGCCATCTTGTTCATCCATCTTATCGTAACGATCGCCCGCT
>SMWE01000055.1 GCA_004357475.1 Gammaproteobacteria bacterium | reverse complement strand
TGTCCACATTGCATACGAATACCGCGGCGGGCGCAGTCACCCGGCTGCGCGACATGGGTATTGAGCCCTTTCTTCTTTCATCCAGCCTGATCGGCGTTCTGGCGCAGCGGCTGGTACGTGTCCTGAATGACGATACCAAGGTTTCTTATACTGCCCGGGACTACGAATGCCGGGCGCTGAACCTGGATCCGGCGAATCCGCCGACACTGTACCGGCCTGGCGAAGACGAAAACAGCGGATTCCGCGGCCGCACCGGCATCTATGAATTAATCTGCCTCGACGACAGAATGCGCGCAATGATTCACGACGGAGTCAGTGAACAGGAATTCGAAAAATACGCGAGGACCATAACTCCGGGCATTCGCGACGACGGCCGGCGCCGGGTCCTCAGTGGCGATACAACAATCGAAGAGGTGTTGCGCGTTACTCGCGAGGACTAATTTGTCTACGCCCCCCCAGCGGCGGGTATAATTCACCTTGTTTTTCGTACTGAGAAAACTCCATGGGCGCGTTTGAATTCGTCGCACTCGACAAGAGTGGCAAGGAATCCAAAGGACTCCTCGAAGGTGATACGCCCAAGCACGTTCGCCAGCTGCTTCGCGAGCGGCAATTGCTTCCGATAAGTGTCACCGAAGTCGCCAAGAGGGAATCACGCCGCCAGGCAAGCTTTTCTTTTCGACGCGGCCTGTCGGCCACCGACCTGGCGCTCCTGACGCGGCAACTTGCAACATTGTCCCAGGCAGGCCTCCCCCTTGAAGAAGCTTTACTTGCCGTCAGCGAGCAAAATGAAAACCCGCGGGCAAAGAGCATCCTGCTTGGCGTTCGATCACGGGTGATGGAAGGACATTCGTTCGCAGACGGTCTCGCCGACTTTCCACAGGCGTTTCCCGAGTTGTACCGTGCCACGGTCGCTGCCGGAGAACAGTCGGGACATCTGGATGCGGTCCTGGAGCGCCTGGCCGACTTCACGGAAACGCGCCAGATACTGCAGCAACAGGTGCGAAATGCACTGATTTATCCGATCGCACTGGTGGTCACTGCGGTCGGGATCATCAGCTTTATGCTGGCCTATGTTGTTCCCAAAGTCGTCTACATATTCGAGAACTACAACCAGCAATTGCCTCTCCTCACCCGCATCATGATCGGCGCCAGTGACTTTATTCGCGACTACTGGGCCGCGTTGATCGTCGGAATTGTCGCGACAGTAATCGGGATGCGTCAGCTACTGAAAAAAGAAGGACCGAAACGAAAGTATCACCACCTTTTGCTACGGCTTCCAGTCGTAAGCAAACTGACGCGCGGCATCAACACCGCGCGATTTACACAGACGCTCAGCATCCTCGCCAGCAGCGGCGTGCCGATTCTCGAGTCGCTGCGAATCGCCTCCCAGGTCGTGGTCAACGTACCCATGCGTGAGGCTGTTGAAGAGGCAGCATTGCGCATTCGCGAGGGTGCGATGATCAGCCGCTCGCTCGCCGCCAGTCGCCTGTTCCCGCCGATGACGACGCACCTTATTTCGAGTGGTGAGGCGAGCGGCCGGCTTGAAGAAATGCTGGCTCGCGCAGCCACCAATCAGGAACGCGAAGTTAACGCACTGATCGCGACCTTGCTGGGCATCATGCAGCCACTACTGGTCATTGTAATGGCCGGGGTGGTGCTGCTGATTGTGCTTGCCATCCTCTTGCCTATCTTCGAGCTCAATACCCTTATCAGATGACCGCCGTGATCGAAATCCGTGAAAATCAACCACATTTGAGCACATCGAAAAAGTGTCGATGGTGTGCTTGCGCAACCCTGCATTTCACGGTATACAACAAATTATTGCTTTTAGATGGTTGCAAGTTTGATCCGGTCTTATGCTGGGGTTTGTGAAAAATGAACAATGAAACGGGTGATCCGAAAGCGGCGGCTGACGATACGAAAATCGACGACAACGCGATTGATCCAGAGGATCTAGCAGAAACGGTAGTTCTCGATGAGGGTGGGGAACACGACGAAACTGCGGTCCTCGATGAATCTGCGGCCAGGACGGATAACGTCGGTGATGTTTCGGTCGAGATCAATGTTGAAGCATTGATCGCCGATATTGAAGCAAACGAAGATAAAGATGTCGCTCGCAAGAAAGAAATTCGGCGACGCCTGGAAGACCTGGCCGAAGAACAATCGTTCGAGTCAACTTATGCAATCGACCTGGGTGAGCAATCTGATTAGGACAACGACGCCTGTGCCGCCTGTAAAGTCTCCAATGTTTCCAAGATTCTCCATCACTGGTATCGCCTCCTAACTGTCAAATTATAATTGGATTCGCCCGCCGGGGCGGGCTGTTGCGGGCGAGCTTATCTGAAGTTGCGCGATTTGACGGATAATTCTCCCAAAAGCCCACTGTGATCGATCAGCTTCCTGGCGATTACATGTATTACCTTTCCTTCTTTCTGCAATTCCCCTTCGACGCCCATCAGCCGCGCATGTAACAACACGTCCCGCTGTTCATCGGCGATTTTCTTCCACACAATCAGGTTCACGCAACCTGACTCATCCTCGAGCGTTACGAAGGTAACGCCACTGGCTGTGCCGGGGCGTTGCTTGGTAATCACCAGACCTGCCACCCGAATATGCCGCCCGCCTGGCAGATCTTGCAGACGATCGGCGGTGACATAGTGACAGGAATCCAGGTGCGCCCGAATAAGCGCCAGCGGATGACGTGCCAGCGTCAGTCCGAGGCTCTGATAATCCGCGACGATATCCTGCCCTTCCGTCGGCTTATTAAGCATCGGGATTGCCTCGTAGCGATCCATCGAGGGGATGAGCGGCATGGGCTCTTCAACACCCGCCACGCTCCATCGCACCTTGTGCCGGTGACCGGCAATTGATTTCAGCGCCCCGGCGGCCGCCAGCGCGCTGAGTTCGCGCCGATTGAGCCTGCTGCGCTCAAGTAATTGCTGAATACTGCCGAACCGGCAAGCAGCACGTTGCCGGACAATTTGCAGTCCTGCTTGCTCCGAAAGCCCCTTGATCTGACGCAATCCAAGACGCAAGACCGGCTTTCCGTCAGCAGCGCGTTCCAGGCTCGAGTCCCAGTCACTTTGATTGACATCGGCGGCACGCACCTCGACGCCGTGACGCCGGACATCCTGCGTCAGTTGTGATGCCGAATAAAATCCCATGGGCTGGCTGTTGAGCAGCGCGCAGGTGAAGGCAGCCGGTTCGTGACATTTGAGCCAGCAGGAGACATAGACGAGAAGAGCAAAACTGGCCGAATGCGATTCAGGGAAACCATACTCACCGAAACCCAGGATCTGCTTGAAGATCTGCCGCGCAAAATCTTCCTCGTAGCCTCGCTGCAGCATGCCTTGTATCAGTTTTTCCTCGAACGGGCCAAGCCCGCCGCGACGTTTCCAGGCTGCCATCGCACGCCGCAGGCGATCCGCCTCGCCCGGCGTGAAGCCGGCCGCGACCACCGCCAGTTGCATCACCTGCTCCTGGAAAATCGGCACGCCGAGTGTGCGTTGTAATACCTCGCGGACCTCCTCGCTCGGATATTCGACCGCCTCCTCGCCGCTTCGCCGGCGCAAGTAAGGATGCACCATGTCGCCCTGTATCGGACCCGGGCGAATGATCGCGACTTCGATGACGAGATCGTAATAACAGCGCGGTTTCAGCCGCGGCAGCATCGCCATCTGCGCGCGTGATTCGATCTGGAAGGCGCCCATCGTGTCGCCATCGCAGATCATGTCATAGACGACCGGGTCCTCGGCAGGCACCGTTGCGAGCGTGTATTCCCGCCCATCGTATTCCCTGATCAGGTCAAAACTCCGGCGTATGGCCGTCAGTATGCCGAGGCCCAGCACATCCACTTTGAGAAGACCGAGATCTTCAAGGTCATTCTTCTCCCACTGAATGACCGTGCGATTTTCCATCGCGGCGTTTTCAACCGGCACCAACTCCGACAACGGCCTGTTGGAAATGACAAAACCACCAACGTGTTGCGACAGGTGGCGCGGGAAACTCAAGAGTTGACGGACGAGATACAGCAATCGCTTGATCACCGGGCTCCCGGGATCCAGCCCCGCTTCCAGCACCCGGCTATCATCGACTTCACTGCCATCCCACCACTGCATCGACTTCGCGAGCCTGTCAACCTGCAAGCCACTTAAACCAAGTGCCTTACCGACATCGCGCAATGCGCTTCGTGGCCGGTAGGTAACAACGGTAGCAGCGAGTGCGGCCTTGTCCCTGCCATATTTCTGATAGATGTACTGGATCACTTCTTCGCGGCGTTCATGCTCGAAATCGACATCGATATCAGGCGGCTCGTTTCGTTCTTTCGAAATAAAACGTTCGACCAGCGTCGCCATGCGTGCGGGATCGACCTCCGTAATGCCAAGACAAAAACAAACTGCGGAGTTCGCTGCCGAACCTCGTCCCTGGCAGAGAATATTCTGGCTCCTGGCATAAGCGACGATGTCATATACCGTCAGGAAAAAAGGTTCGTATTGAAGATCGCGAATCAGTTCGAGTTCATGCTCGACGAGCGTAACCACCTTCTCCGGTACGCCGTCAGGCCAGCGCTTGTGCATGCCCTCAACACTCAGCTGCCGCAGGTAAATTGCCGGAGTCATCCCGTCGGGCACCAGTTCATCGGGATATTCGTAGCGCAATTCATCGAGGGAAAACTGAATCGCACCCGCGATGCGTAATGTTTCCTCCAGGAGTTCGGCCGGGTAAATGTTCTCGACCACTGCGCGCGACCGAAGATGGCGCTCACCATTCGAATACAGGGTAAACCCGGCCCGATCAAGCGTCAGTCCTTCGCGTATTGCGGTAACGGTGTCCTGCAAAGCGCGGCGTTCGCGGCAGTGCATATGCACATCGCCACTGGCGACGAGTGGTAAAGCAAGGACCTCGCCCAGGTGCTGCAGGCGCCCAAGGCGTTGACGTTCCAGGCCATCTGCCAGTAATTCCACCGCAATCCACAGCTGATCGCGAAATGCAGCAGTGATCCATCCGTCCTCGGCGCACAGCAACAATTGATTGCCGGGAATCCATAGCACGAGACAGTCGGATAATCCGTCGCTGAAATCATCAGCCGTGAGTTTGTAGCTGCCCTTCCCGGCGGCGCGCCTACCGCAGGTGATGAGACGGCACAGTTGTGTATAGCCCGCGCGGTTTTGTGCGAGCACCACGAGTTTCAGACCACTGACGAGCCGCAACTCCGAACCGATAATCAGCTTTTTGAGCCCGCAGTCTCGCACCGCGACATGCGCCCTGACGATGCCGGAGACCGAGCATTCATCCGTAAGCGCCAGTGCCTCGTAACCAAGCTCAGCGGCCGTCTGCACCAGTTCTTCCGGATGCGAGGCACCTCTCAGAAAGGTGAAGTTGCTGAGTGCATGCAGCTCGGCATACGCGGTCACCCGAATATCCCATGCAAAAACCAGGAATGACTCTCCTTGTTGCGATTCCGGTAAACCCAGAGATGCATGCCTTCAGGATTACGCGCCACAAAGTAATCCCTGGCGATACCATCATCATCCCACCAGCCGGTTTCCAGGCGTTCCGGCCCGTCAAGCAACTGCAAGATGCCCTCACAAACAGGCCTTCCCTGTTCGACCACAAGCAATCTCGGTTCCTCAAGCATCCACAAAGGCCTGCGCAACTCGAGGCTGTTATTGCGCTGACCCTCGTCCAGCAATCTTGATGGCGCGTGGCTCGCACGCTGGCCCGGCACGTTTTCGCAATGCGGTACATCGCCGAATACACCCTGGCGCCGCCAGGCATATTGCGGGCGATGCTCGGCAACCGTCGTAATCCCATGAACTGATCCGTCGCCGATGCGCGCGCTTAAGCGTTCGGCAAGATGTGCAATCGATAGTCTGTTCTGCCGTTTTGCCTGCTTGTTGAAAGGCAGGATATCCGTCTCTGCCGAGAAGCGTTGAGTCTGGCCCGCCCGCAGCTGAATGGCGATGACCGGCGCGGGCAAGCCTAAGCGATCGAACTTGATCTTCAGCAAATCAAACCAGTGCTGCACTGCCCGATCCGCCTGTACGCAACCCAGGGCCAGGTGCGTTGCGGGCGCCTGCAAATGAAAAAAACTGAACCGCACATGTTGCACGGCCATTTGCCGGGCCAGTAAAAAACGCTCGAGCCTGATGAGCAGTTCCTGGCAGGCATGCAACAGCAAGACGCTGTCACTTTGTTCCTCATACAAATCGCAGTTTGCTGAAAAACGTTCGGGCACCCGGTAATTCGCGCGTGGATCCGGCAAACGGCCCAGTGCACGATCAAGCTCCAGCAAGCGCGCCGCACCAAAACGTTTGGTAAATCCCTGCCTTGGCAGTCTTAAGGCTTCACCAATACAGGAAACCCCCATGCCCCTCAAAGATGCAGCAACAGAATCCGGCCAGTCGAGACAGGAAAGCGGCAGCGGACCCAGTTTCGCGTTGAGATTCCGCGCATCCAGGATACAAACCTTGCGTCCGGCCCTGGCAAGCCAGGTAGCTGCCAGTGGCGTGGGTGCTATTGCTGTGGTCGCCTGAAAACCCTGGCCTTCCAAGCCTGAGACGATGCGTTGCCGCAGCACTTTCAGGCCACCAAACAGTTTCAAACTGCCGGCAATCTCCAGCAGCAGCAAGGAAGGCGCTTCGATACAGACAAAAGACGTGAATTTCTCAAGCCACTCCGCCAGCTCTTTTAATACCTGTGTTTCCCGGCGTGGGCTGCGCTCTTCAAGGCAAAGTGCTGGCGTAAGCGCCAGCGCTGCATTGATCGATAAACCGGGCCTGATACCGGCAGCCAGGGCTTCTGCATTCGCCAGCAGAATCTTGCGAATGCCCTTACGTTCTTCGAACACCGCCCTGGCGTCGACTGCACTGCCCGATGCCTCCAGCGGCAATGCCGGCAAATAAATACAAAACCACAAACGGCGGTTGGCATTTCTCTGCAGCGGCGGCGCGTCCAGGTCTGCGACAGGCGCGAGTAACAGCACCTGTTGTTCAGGGTTTTCAGGGCGGCGTCTTTTTACAGAGGGAGTCGGGGAGGACCCCCGCAGAATGACGGGCGGTTTATTCGAGGTAGACACAGCCTAGCCCGCATAATCCCGCACAATGGCAGGCCTGCCGCCGCGGCTTTTCAGGATGCCGAGATCGGTGCCCTTGTCACCTGCGCTAAGCCGGATACGCAATGCAGCAGCGGACGGCTGGGACAGGGCCTTTATCGAACGAAAAGCAATCGCCCAGCTCTGCCCTTTCTCCGCCGCCAGCTGCAAGCGCCGGCTGGCAACATCGTCGAGTGCGGACGGCCACAAAAGAACTGCTACGCACGTACCCGAAGACAGAGCCTGCTCGGCAGCCCACAAAACCTCGGCGGACTTTTTCGGACGCACAATCAGCACCCGGGACAGATTGACGCCCCACTGCTGAAGTGCGGGTGGATAGGGTTCGAAAGGAGGCGCCACCCAGGCAATCCAGCCCGCCTCGGCGGCATCATCCCGTGGCTGACTTAAATGTGCCAGCGCCGGCATCAGGAGCTGTAATTCCCCGGTGCCGTAGTGTTCCAGCAGAATTTCAGTCAGGGCATTAAGTGGCCAGCCACCACCGGGCAGCTGTTGATCGAGTTTCGGATAGCCGCTGGCGAGACCCTGCCAGCCCTGATCTCCGGCCTGAACCTGCCCCCGCCAGACTCGCGGGTTTGCAAGCAGTTTACGCAGCGCATCATTCACTGAAAGCTCAGTTGAGTGCTATACCGTTGCGAATCACGCCGACCACAACACCCTCGATCACCATCGTCTGCTCGTTCAGATCGACCCGGATAGGCTCAAAGTCCTCGTTCTCAGGCAACAGCCAGACCAGGGAACCCTCCTGCCGGTAGCGCTTGACGGTCACTTCATCCCCGACCCGGGCAACAACAATCTGCCGGCTGCGTACCTCGGGCGTCCGGTGTACGGCGACCAGATCACCATCAAGGATGCCCGCATTCTTCATGCTCATGCCATGAACACGCAACAGGTAATGCGGTTTGGGATTGAACAAGGCCGGGTCGATTTTGTAATGCGTCTCGATATGCTCCTCGGCGAGAATCGGGCTGCCGGCCGCAACTCTGCCGACCAGGGGCAAACCCATCTGCTCACGCAGCGAGTCCTTGAGCTGTATGCCTCTCGAGGCACCGGGTATAAGCTCCAGCACGCCCTTCTTCTGCAAGGCCCGCAGGTGCTCCTCGGCGGCATTGGCTGATTTGAATCCGAGCTCCCTGGCGATATCAGCACGCGTGGGCGGCATGCCATGCTCGTCGATAAATGACTGAATTAACTCAAGAATTTCTTTCTGTCTCGGGGTTAGCTGGCGCATCTCAGGAAAACCTGTATAAATAAACAGTAATGCAATTATATACAGTTAGCATCGTTCGTCAATACAGCAGCCGAAGCTTTGCTGCGCCGCTGATTGACCTGAATCGTAGAGGCTCATACCGGTCCAGCTTTGCTGACCGGTCTTTTGTTGGCACAGTTTCTTTCAATTCGGGTGCCACATCACGAAAGAAAAGTGTCAGGAAAATACCCAATCCGCTTGAAACGGCATTAGTATCGATTGGCCGGTGCAGATTGATCTTTAGTCCAAACCTCACTATTGGCAGAATTTCATACCCGGCCAAGCCATGTCGTTAAGTGGCAACAAATCCTGAGAAAGTAAGGAATTTCATTGAAGCTGGCAGCACTTTAGGAAATAATGCGCCTGCAGTTTTATCCCAACAGAGGAAATTTGGATGATGATTAAGAATGTACTAAAAGTGAGCGCTGTGGTGCTCGTCCTCGGTCTGGCCTCTGGTTGTGCCACGACCGGTGCCGATCAAGCGCAAGCCACTGCGGACGCTGCGGCCAGAGATGCAGCGGCAGCAAAATCTACTGCTGAAGCTGCACGTGCAGCAGCCGATAGCGCAGCTCAGGCAGCTGCAGCCGCTCAAAGCACAGCCGATCGGGCGCTGTCAGCAGCAACAGATGCACAAGCCTGCTGTGACGCAAACCGCGATCGCCTGGAACGCATGTTCCAGAGGACACAGTCCAAGTAGTAAGTAAGTTAAGTAGCTATAGACTACTGGGGACTTTTTCTGACGCCGCGCTTGTCGCGGCGTTTTTTATCCGGCGCCCTGCCACAGCCGGAACTCCGTCGGCACGCTCAAGCAATTGCTCGGCAACCTCCCAGTAAAGCTCGCCAGGACGCGCATTCGTCGCAGCAACGAATTGTTCGGTGAGCGCCGTTAATTTGTCGCGCACTACAGGTGCCGAGGGAATTGATTCGGCAACGGCTTCGCTATCTTCGCTTGCCAACATGGCAAATTCCGGATCGTCAGTCAGTTCGGTTGCCGGCAGCGGCGTTAATTCCAGCGGCTGGTGTACTTCTACCACCAGTTCGTCTCCGTCCCAGCCGATCTTGACCGGCTCATTAATAATGCGCACCGGCGTATTGATATCGATCTGGCCAAACAGGAATCCAATATCCTCCGGGAACAGGCGAATGCAGCCATGCGTCACACGCATGCCGACACCGGCCGGCCGGTTCGTGCCATGGATCAGGTATCCCGGCAGTCCGAGTCGCATTGCGTACTGGCCAAGCGGGTTATCCGGTCCTGGCGGCACGATTCTTGGGAGGGGGTCGCCATCTGCCGCATGTTCTGCACGTACGGACGCCGGCGGATACCAGGCAGGGTTTCTGACTTTGGAAATGACGCTCGTGCGACCAAGCGGTGTTTCCCAGTCCATTCGACCGATGCTTATCGGATAGGTCATGACGATCGCCGGTTTACCCGGTTCCGGATGCGGAAAATAATACAGGCGGTACTCGGCAAGATTGAGGATGAGACCGCGGCGTTCCCCCGGCGGTAAAACAAAACGGGTCGGCAGAACGATTTCTGTGCCCTCGCCCGGTAACCAGATGTCGACATCCGGATTCGCGCGAACAATATCTTCGTAGCCAAGGCCGTGGCGACGGGCAATTTCGATCAGCGTGTCATCGGCTCTGGCTTTGATGACCGTAAGCGCGCCAACGACATCGTTGCCGGCAGGAGGAAGGTCATAGACCTCCGCATTTCCAATGCACGGCAGAATGAAGAAAATCAGCGCAAGCCAGCGCTGCCAAAGATTCATTGTCCTGTCTCGTCTGTCTTGATGACTTCAATTTCCGATTCAGCAGCCGCAAGCCAGCGCTGAATCGATTCACTTTCAAGCATGCGTCGCGGATAAGCGCTAGCGGCGTCAGGCAGGTTGATCCCATAGCTTCTGAAGCGCAGCACTACCGGTGCGAACATGGCATCGGCCACGCTGAAACGGCCAAACAACCAGTTTCCCTGCGACTGATACCGGCGATGACAGTCTGACCATATATCCAGTACCCGGTCGATATCGGCCGCCAGCGCGTCCGGGAGAGACACTTTACGCCCCATC
>SMWE01000054.1 GCA_004357475.1 Gammaproteobacteria bacterium | reverse complement strand
GACCACGTAAACCACCGCCACACGGATCACACGCCGGCGTCGCAGCTCCGCTATGAACTCCGCAAAATGGCCCGTTCCTTCGTGCGACGCTTCGGGAGGATTGTTTGTGCGATGGTCGGTCATCCTGACATTTCCACCCCTGCTGGGCACAGTTGGTCCAATGGTACTCCAAAGCGCAAGACTTCAATACCGCGCGCAGTGGTGCCGGTATTGTCTATAACGTAAATCACAACCCAAAACGAATACAGCCGCACGTAACGCCCGAGGACAAGCATATGCCGGCATCAAGAAACGCGTACGGACTTGGGCTGCCAACCGTTGCCTCGGTACTGGATCCCATGCCGCAGATTAAGGATTTGCGGTCTTCAACTATGCGGATTCCCACCTGGAGCAGGTTCGGCCCGGTATCGCACTTTTTGCCGCTTATCCGTCCGACTTCGAGAACGAGCGGGCGATTAACATGTTTCCACCGCATGAATTTGCTTGAGCGGCTTGCTAGCGAACGACTTTAGGGTTTCGCACTATTTCTATGTGGGACAGCAGTGGGTGCGACCCCGGTTTTTGGTATTCGTCAGGTTCGTTTGAAGTCCTTCACCTGGATCTTTGTTTCATGCCCGGCGAAGGTGTTGCCTTTCTGGTCCTGGCCCTTCATATAGTCACGCTGCCATTTTTCCCTGGCCGCATCGGAACCTGCTTCCTTTAATCCTTCATTAAAGGCGAGCCTGCTCTCTCGCCACTCGACGTATTGCTGATAGAGCTTCGCATTTTCATTGATGTTTTTAATTTTCGGCTCGAACTTGCGGATGTAATGGCGCGGGTACGGAATAATGCGGCAAATCGGCTCGCCCACTTCAAAGCGTACCTTGTGCCGGGCCCTGGTGAATTTCCAGTTCATTGTGAATGAAAACGGTGCCCAATCCGTTTCGATCAGGCCCTCGAGCGGGGCGATCCCGTCTTTGGGACAGTTCGTCGGTCCTTTGACCCACAGGTTGTGCGATCGGGTCGTTCGGAACAGGTAACCGGGTGAAAAAGTGAGTACGCCATGGCCGAAATGCGAGCCGATCAACGCCGATGGCTTGCCATGAAACTTCAGGCTTATGTCTTTCAGTCCTGCCTTGCCGTTCCATCTGGCCGTAAATGCCACCGGGCACAATATATCCCAACCCACCTGGTTTGCCATCGCCACCGGAAGGCAACGGTAGGCGAAGCGGTCAACCGTATCTTCCATCCACTGTCGTGCCCGCTCAGCCGGTCGCAGCGGCATCGGATCCTCGATGACTTCGTACGCAGTAATCTGCAATTTGTCTTTCACGACTCGTCTCCAGGGATAGAACAGCAGTGGGTTCCAATCCGGATTGCGGTTAATATCATGTTATGATGATGACACTCTATGACTATCCACGCTCCGGCCATGCACATCGCATCCGGCTATTCCTCTCAATCATCGACGAGCCGTACGAATCGGTCAACGTCGATATGCAAAAGGGTGCGCACAAAGACCCCGAGTACCGGAAACTCAGTCCACTCGGACAGGTACCAACGCTCGTCGATGGCGATATCGTCATTACCGATTCAACGGCGGCGCTTGTTTATCTCGCGATCGGGCATGGTGACGAAAAATGGCTGCCACGTGATGCTGAAGGTGCTGCACGGGTGCAGCGCTGGTTGTCTGTGGCTGCGGGCGAGCTTTACCGCGGTCCCGTTGTTGCGCGGGCCGGCCGGCAATTCGGCCGCCCCGTCGATCTGGAGCGAGCCGACGGAGAGTGCAAGCGACTCTTCAAATGGATGCAGCAGGAACTCGCCGACCGAACCTGGCTGGCCGCCGATCACGCGACCATTGCTGATATCGCAATGTATACCTACGTTCGGGTAGTCGACGAGGGAGACATCGATCTCGATCCCTACCCCGCCATACTTCGCTGGCTGGCGGATGTTGAAGAGCTCGACGGCTTCGAAGCCATGCCGCGAGCCGAAAAATGATGACACGTAGATCGACTATCGCCCGCTGGGGCGGGCTCCTGCGAACGGTTTTCCTACCATGCAATGCCGTAATCGTCACCGTGATTACTCGAGCCACCCTGGAAGGTGCCGTTTTCGTTGTCGAAATAAATGGCGTTGATCGGACCTGAAGTTCGATCGCGATTTCCGAATATGCCCACTTCAACGTTGTAGCCCATTTTTTCGAGCTGGTTCCGGGTAAATTCAGGCACCGATTCGTTGACCGCGAGCCGGCCTGGTTCCATTTTGTGAGCACCAAAGGAATCATGCAGCTGGAAGCTCAGGAAATTATCGGCTTCCGCCGCTTCCTGTACGTTCATGCCAAACTCGACCATGTTCAAAAAGAACTGCAACAGGTATTGATCCTGAGCATCACCACCTTGTACGGCAAATGACAGGTACGGCTTGCCATCCTTGAATGCCATGCCCGGTGTCAGCGTTGCCCGGGGGCGTTTGCCGGGTTCGAGAACGTTGTATGGATTCTCCGCGGGATCAAGCACAAAGCTTTGCATGCGCTGACTCAGGCCGATGCCGGTATCACCGGCGATAAAGGCCGGTATCCAGGCGCCGCTAGGCGTCACCGAGACGATCCAGCCTTCTTCATCCGCCGCCTGAATGGATGTCGTACCCCTGAAGAATGCCTCGTCATCCGGAACGACACCCGACGGTGTGATGTTGC
This sequence comes from Gammaproteobacteria bacterium, assembly GCA_004357475.1. Classification (GTDB taxonomy): domain Bacteria; phylum Pseudomonadota; class Gammaproteobacteria; order Steroidobacterales; family Woeseiaceae; genus SZUA-117. The sequence continues at coordinate 4,912 of SMWE01000054.1, read as the reverse complement.
CCGATTGCAAATTCCCGAGGTAGTGCATGAATGGATTACTGCCACGCTGGAATTCGTAGGGATCACCAGGTTGAATGTATGGGTTATTTTGTTCCGGATCTATCTGTCGCGCACGTTTCTTTGCATAGTCTTTCGATAACAAACCCTGTACCGGCTCTTCCGGCGGGTAGTACGGATCACCGTAATAAAAATCCCGGTCCGCGTAGGCCAGGTTCATCGCCTGGTACAGGGTATGAATGTACCGCGTCGAGTTATAACCCATACTTGCGATGTCGAAGTTCTCAAGAATGTTCAGTGCCTGCAACATGACGGGCCCCTGCACCCAGGTCGTGAGTTTGTACACATCGATGCCGCGATAGCTGGTCTTGACCGGCGTCTCGATATGTACCTGCCATTGGTCGAGATCCTCCATCGTGATCAGGCCGCCCTCGTTTTGCGTGCCGCGGACCAGCGCCTCGGCAATATCGCCTCGGTAAAAGCGATCGTAGGCAGCGTAGATCGCAGCTTTTCGATCCAGCCCACGCGAGAGTGCTGCCTGTTCCGCCGCTACCAGTTTTTCCAGCGTTGCTTTCAGATCAGGCTGACGAAATACCTCACCAACACGCGGCGCTTCCGGTCCCTCACCTTCATTCGGCAGGAACACGGCCCTTGATGCCGGCCATTGTTCGAGCAGCTGTTTTGAGCGGTTAATTGCGCGCACGGCGCTCGCCTCGATCGGATAGCCCTCTGCCATTTCAATGGCAGGCGCCAGCACGTCCTTGAGACTCAGCGTGCCGTATTCGGCGAGCATCACCATCAAACCGCCGGGCGTGCCGGGGGTGACCGCCGCAAGCGGGCCAAACTCAGGCGGATACGCCATGCCTTGCTGCTGGAAAAACTCAGGCGTAGCACCGGTCGGCGCGACACCCAGGGCGTTGACACCAATAACTTCCCTGGTGTGCGGGTTGTAGATCAATGCCTGCGTTTCTCCACCCCAACTCAACACGTCCCACATCGTTGATGTTACGGCGAGCATGGCGCAAGTTGCATCAACCGCGTTTCCGCCCTGGTAGAAAATCCTGGCGCCGGCCGAGGCGCCAAGTGGTTTGCCGGTAATCGCCACCCAGTGCTTGCCATGCAGCAATGGTTTTGCCGTCTTTGCATGTGCCATCGAAACCACGGCAACGACCGCCGCCACAATAAAGCCACTGACCAATATCCGGACTGCTTTACTATTCATTTTCGCCCCCTGGGAATTCGGTTGGGTTTATCACGCTTTATTATCTCGGCCTCAAGGGATCGTTTTCTATTGAATCGATGTAGTTATTAAATAATTTGACAAGATGCTGTGTTGTCTTGTCTTCGTCCGTGATCAGGTTGAAGAATTCGAGTGGGTCATCCGACAGATTATATAGTTCTTTCGGTTCCTGTTTGCTGTTCAGCATTAATTTCCATGCGCCCTCGCGAACCACATACTCGAGATCCGACATCGATTCGAGAGCCCAGAACATCTGCCTCGCCGGCAATTCACGACCGCTGAAGAGCGGCTCGATATTGATTCCGTCGATGGGCCGGTCGTCCGGGATCGATCCCAAGCCCAGTGCCGCAAGGGTCACAAAAAAATCCATCGCAACCAGCGGCTGGTCGCTGCTCGAGCCTGGTTCGATGACACCCGGATAGCTGATGAAAGCGGGCACCTTGATGCCGCCCTCGTAAAGAAAGTGTTTGCGGCCGCGCAGACCGCCGGTACTGCCGTGCGCATTTACCTCGAACCACTGCAACCACTGTGTCGTAATCGGCCCATTGTCGCTCGCGAACACGACGATCGTGTTCTCTTTGGCGCCGCTCTCTTCCAGTTCTGCCAGCACCCGCCCCAGTTGTGCGTCCATGTAGGTGATGTTGGCGTAGTACTCACCTGGTCCGCGGGGCTTGAGCATTTCCGTGGGTATACGATCGAGGCCCGAGGGAATCGGGATTATCTCGCCATTCGTGTAATCGGCATACCTCTGATTGTAGGCGTCCGGATTTTCGAAAGTCGTGTGTGGCTCGGCCATGCTCAGGTACAGGAAAAAAGGCCGGCTGGAATCCTGTTTTTTGAGCCAGGCAATGGCTTCATCGGCGTACAGGTCTGCCGTATATCCCTCCTGGGCCTCCAGCAACTCACCGTTACGATAAATATTGACGGGATTGTGATTGGTCGGAATCTGGAACGCGTTGTGGCCGTAGAAGTAATCGAATCCCTGGTCGGTTGGCTGCGGTTCATCTTTGCTGCCAAGATCGGAATTTAAATGCCATTTACCGATAATTGCAGTCGCATAGCCCGCCGACTTCAGCACCTCAGCCAATGTTATTTCTTCAGCATGCAGATAAATATCGCTGCCCTCGGGAATCCAGCTCTTGATGCCGGTTCGATAAGGAATACGTCCCGTCAGTAATCCAGCCCGTGACGGCGAGCACAGTGCTGAGGGCGCGTAATAATTCGTCAGGGTCATCCCCTCGCGCGCAAGACGATCCAGGTTCGGCGTCTGAATAACCGGGTGACCAAAGCTGCCCAGATCCCCGTAGCCGAGATCGTCCACGTAGATCAGCAACATGTTTGGACGTGACTGCGCCGCCGAATCACCGTTAGCGAACAGGCAAATAAGCAGTAACACGCCGCCCAGATATTTACTCATTGGTTTCCCCCGCACGATTCGGCCTTTCTTATCCAATCCCGTGTTTGAATAATCTTGGGTAGCGCGAAGATACTACATCGCCGTTCGGTCGGTATATTCACTTATAGCTGAATCAATATTTGCCGCCTTATGATGCTGGCCTGTTCGTGAAATGCCATCCGGTAACAGGGGAGAAAGAATGATGTCAGCCGATATTTCCACCATCAAGGCTGGGCTTGCCATTGTCCTAATTGGTCTTTTCTTCAGCGTCGGCCTGGGTATCTCATTCGGCGTCAATGAAGATGCCTACCAGGAATATGTTGCGGAGGGCATCGCCGCTCATCCGGGGCTTCACAATGAAGCCAGTGCGGACAAGATTTAGCGGTACGCGTTGCGGGCACACTTTCATGCCGGGGGCATCGCTGCGTTTTGCCTGGGATTGATTATATTCGTGATGGTCTCGGATTTATCGCGGCGGTTTAAGGGCATCTCATCGATATTGATTGGTTTCCGGAGTGTCTATCCGCTCGCCTGGCTAAGCATGTTTTTCCTTTCACCGTCGATCGGCCGCGGCGCCGCACATGAACATCTTTTAACGAAGTTATTCACATTCGTCGGCGTCGCCGGCCTGCTGCTCGGCAGCTTTATTCTCGTCGCGAACCTGTTTCTTGGCGTCTTCAGGGAACAGCGAGATACCTGAAGATAATTCGGAAAACCTCACTCGTATCCTATGACCCCAGGATCGGCGTCAAGTCAATGCAAAACTAATGATACGAAGATCAACAATCGCCCGCTGGGGCGGGCTCCTACCCGAGCGATGAACATGCTCCAGCGCAGGAATTTTTCTGAACGTCCTGCCAGCGGTTGACTGCAGGGTTTCGCATATTTTCTTTGTGGGAGACCAGCGAGTCTGTCCCCAGTTTTTCTACAATGTTGCGGCGGGTCCGTGGAACGCAGCTGCTTGTTTTTTAACGTCGGCTGGATTTTCAATCGGGACCGAACACATATCCGGGTTGCAGATGTACATCGAGGGAATGCCACGATCCGGATAGCGTCCCGGCGCTTCGTAATGCAGGAGTTTTCGCGGCTCGAACACATCCCTACCCGCCTCGAACAGCGCGCTCGCATTTGGATGGCTGGTGTCACCGACAATCGAGAACTCGACGTAGGCCGTCGTCACTTTTTCGAGTGCCATCGCAAACTCGCCCGTGATCTTGCCTTCCCTGCGAATGATTGCGGGATCGGCAACCGCACGGATGGCATTCTCAGACACTGATTTGTACGTGTCATCCTTTGTGTAGATCCACAGGTCGTAATAAAAGCTTGCCGCTGTGCCATTCGACTCCAGAGGTTTACGTGGCGCAATAATGGCCGCGGTAGCGTCAGGCACGGTTGCGAAGAAGCCGCCGGCCTTTTCGTCCTGCAATAAGTTCAATGTCGCTTTGCCGATTCGATCGGCTGCTTCCAGCCAGTGTTCATCGCCCGTTGCACGGTAGAGCGCCAGCAACGCGGAGCCAAACCAGGCCTGTGCACTCAGGAACGGCTTTTCTTCCGTGACCAGTGGCCGCATGCGCGCATCGCTATCCACCTCGTCGTTGGCGGTCGCCTGGACCACCCAGCCGGCATCGCGCGTTCGCTGGTCCAGGATAGTCGTCGCCGCTCTTGTCGCTGTTTCCAGGTAATCCTCATTACCTGTTGTTTCATAAGCTAAAACATATGCAGAAATGACCTCACCATTGCGGTCGGTATAGACGGCATGGTCCACCGGTGGCGTGCCGTATTTGCGGCGCTCGCGGTCACTTTGCAGCGCCCAGTACTCGTAGGTCGACATGCCACGCGGTAATCGCGACGGCTCACTCTTCTGATTGGTGTAGAAGGTGCCATCGTCCGCCATCATCCAGTTCTTCAGGAAGCGGTCGATTTCACGGATGCCGGCGAGATATTTCTCGTCACCCGTGTGCTGGTAGCCGATCGCGAACGCGGTGATCGCATTGGACTGCACGAGGATCCGTTTCTCAGGAATGGCACCCAGCGCAGCGAAGCGCTCGGGCACTTCCGCGCCTTCCGGGAATGAGGCGATGTAACTTCCGCCCCAGACAGGATCGATAGAATTCAGGAAACCGGCCGAACCTTTCAAGGCGAGGTCATGCAACTCCGCGTCGTTGTACAGATGCGCCCTCAGGTACAAATGCCGCAGGCGCGAGCCACTTTGCTCTCCGCCGATACCATTTCTTCCCCAGCCACCATATTGGCGATTCAGGGAACGGTCGATCTGGGTG
>SMWE01000053.1 GCA_004357475.1 Gammaproteobacteria bacterium | reverse complement strand
AATGTCTATTTTATGTTCAATTTGACAAAATTTGAGAAATCAACAAGTTACATTGGTTTTCGCACAGTCGAGCTGAATTTCAGCTCCTATTGCACGGAAAAAATAGGCATCCGCGAACAGTTGTGCATAAAAAGCGACACTCGTTCTTTGGCAAAACACGCTAAATGCTGCTCAAAAAACGTACAGGCAGGATGCAACTCAGGGCAGAAATCGAGTCTGGAGGTCATCCAGAAAACGAAATCCCAGGGGCGTCGGCTGCCACACTCCGTTAGCGGATTCCTTGATCAGTCCATCAGCTTTTGCCTTTGCCAGCGGCTCCCCGATCGCGGCCAGCTTCAGCCCGGTGCTCCTCGAGAATGCCGATTCTGAAAATCCCGCCGACAGTCTCAGCGCGTTCAGCAGGTACTCGAATCCAGCGTCCTCTGCATTCAGTGCCTGCATGAGTGGCTTGAACGTTCCCCCGAGGATCAGCTCGATATAGGTGAGCGGGTGCGCCGGCTTCTGGTAGCGCCTGATAACGCCATCCAAACCCGTGATCTTGCCGTGGGCACCGGCGCCGACGGCCAGGTAGTCGCCGAAAGTCCAGTAGTTCAGGTTATGGCGGCAGCGATGCCCCTCTGTTGCAAACGCGGAAATTTCGTACTGCTGGTAGCCTGCATCCCGTAGCAACCGGTGACAGTGTTCCTGGATTTCCCAGCTCAGATCATCATCCGGTAAATTTCCTGGCGGCCGTTTGAAGAAAACCGTGTTCGGCTCCAGGGTGAGTTGATAGTAGGAGACATGCGGCGGCTTCAGCGCGCAAACCTGCTGAATGTCCTCGATCGCCACTTGCAGACTCTGCCCTGGCAATGCAAACATGAGATCAATATTGATGCTGTCAAAACCGGCTGCACAGGCATCGTCGAAGGCCGCGAGACTATCGGCAGCATCATGAATGCGTCCAAGTGCCCGCAGCATTTCATTGTTGAAACTCTGCGCCCCCAGCGATATGCGATTCACGCCGGCTCGTTGGAAACCTGCAAGGTCTCCCCGCTCGACCGTTCCCGGGTTGGCCTCCATCGTGATTTCGCAATCGGCGGCGACGTTGAGATCATTTTTCGCCGCGTCAATAATTTGTTCGATCTCTTCCGGCGCAAACAGGCTCGGGGTGCCACCGCCGAGGAAGATGCTTTCTACGCTCCTGCCATCAGCCCGCCCGGCTTCGTTCGCCAGATCATCGAGTATCGCCGCGACATAGCGACTGCGCGGCGCAGCATCACCCGCCGTATGGGAGTTGAAGTCGCAATACGGGCATTTTCGAACACACCAGGGTAGGTGTATGTACAACGACAATGGCGGCACTTCGAATTTCATTGCTTTTCATGCCGCATTGTCAGCAGAAGGTTTTTCAATTCACGGAACGCCTTGCCACGATGACTCACAGAGTTTTTTTCTGCCCGGGTCATTTGCGCCCCGGTCTTGCCCGAAGACGGATCGAGAAATACCGGGTCATAACCGAAGCCGCCCTCACCCAGTCTTTCGCGCAGGATCTTCCCGCGCCACACTGCCTCAACGGTGAGTGGTGCAACGTCGCGCTCGGGAAAGACCAGCACAGCCGCGCAATGAAAACCACCACCACGCTGCTCATCGCGTACATCCACGAGTTCTTCAAGCAGTTTGTCTACATTCTGTTCGTCTGTTGCTCGTTCACCGGCGTAGCGTGCGGACCAGACACCGGGGCGCCCACCAAGCGCATCAACAACAATTCCGGAATCGTCAGCCATTGCCGGCAATCCTGATTTGGCCGATGCATGGCGTGCCTTCAACAGGGCATTGTCAGCGAAAGTGGTCCCGGTCTCTTCCGGAGGCTCAATAGCAAATTCTTTCTGCGGAACGATCGAAATATCCAGGTCCGCGAAAATGTCACCCACCTCGCGAATCTTTCCCGGGTTGCCGCTTGCAAAAACTATCCTTGATAACGGCAGCACTTGAGAGCACCTGTCAGGCTATTTGTGCAATCGCTGTGTTTTGATGCCCGATTACCTCGGTAATACCTTTACCGGCAAGCTCGAGCATCGCATCGAATTCCTCGCGATCGAATGCGTGGCCCTCGGCAGTGCCCTGCACTTCGATAAAATGGCTGGCCTCGTTCATAACGACGTTCATGTCCGTTTCCGCTGCCGAATCTTCTTCGTAATCGAGATCGAGAATCGGCGTTCCCTGGTAAATGCCTACCGACACTGCAGCAATATGACCGTGTACCGGGTTTTTCCTGATTTCATTTCTGACGCATAGATCATTCATGGCCAGCACCAGGGCAACGTATGCACCGCTGATCGCAGCCGTTCGCGTGCCGCCATCCGCTTGTAAAACATCACAGTCGAGCGTCACCGTTCGTTCACCAAGCGCTTCGAGATCTGTCGCTGCCCGCAATGATCTGCCAATCATGCGCTGGATCTCAATCGTGCGTCCGCTCTGCTTGCCGCGCACAGCCTCTCTTGCCGAGCGCGTATGCGTTGAGGCGGGCAACATACCGTACTCGGCGGTTACCCAGCCGCGGCCATTGCCGCGCATCCAGGGTGGAACGCGACGCTCAACGCTTGCCGTACACAGGACACGGGTGCCACCGAATTCTGCCAGGACGCTGCCGGCTGCATATCTGGTGTAATGGGTAATGAATCGCACCGGCCTTAATTCGTCCCGGGCGCGGCCACTGGGTCGCATTCGTTTCTCCCTAGTTGTTCTTACAACCAGCAGACGACATCGGTACCGGGAACTTTATGCCCCGAGCCACTGTAGCGCAGTACCCGTCGTATTGTCGCTGTATGGCGCGTTCGTCATCAGTGCTTTGACGCTTAGCGCCTTGAGATTGTCAGCGAGATTGTTGACCGAACTGGTCGCAATCTCAGCCATTTCCTTATCGGTGAGCCCGGACCAGAGTCCGTCGGTGCACGCCAGCAGTACGTCGCCGGGTTCAAGGGGCATTTTTCGCGTGATGCTCATGTCCGGAACCGGCGCATCCCCGCCAATGCAGCATTCCACGAAATTGCGCATCGGATGGTCGAGTGCTTCTTCCTCGGTTATGGCACCCTCCTGAATGAGGACCTCGACATGGCTGTGATCCCTGGATCGCGTAATCAGTTGACCGTCGCGCATGTGGTAGATCCTGCTGTCGCCAATGTGGCCCCACCAGGAACCGCATTCCTGGATGAGACAGATGGCGCAGGTGGCGCGCGGCCTAAAATCCACGGCGACATCAGCACCGATCCTGACGACTTCATCGTGGGCACGGGCCATGGCCATATTAAGAAACCCCTGCGGATCGAACAGTGGCAGATCGGACGCCATAAACGAATCCTGCACGACCCTGAGCCCAGCCTCGGCAGCCTGGGCGCCATTCTCGTGACCACCCATGCCATCAAACACGAGCATGATCGCGGCATCCTCGGCGACCACGATCGCCGCCCGGTCCTGGTTGTCATTCCGGTCACCGAGCGCTGAGACTTTTGCGTATTCGATTTTCATGTCAGTCGCTGACTAATACTGCTGGCCGGCGTGGGTCGGCCAGCTTAGAATATTCAGCTTGTTTTTGCTCACTTTCACTCACGATAAGTCGTTTAGTATGGTGCGGTCCCTGACATTTTGACCCTGATCGACGCACATTTCAGGCCACAATTACGACTAATTCCACAGTATGAGGATTCCAATGTTGCACAGTATGACCGGATTCGCCCGCGAGGCGGCCGAATCGCCATTTGGCACCCTGACCTGTGAATTGCGGGCAGTCAATCATCGCTACCTGGACATTCAGTTCCGTCTGCCCGACGAATTGCGGCCCAGGGAGGTCCAATTTCGGCAACAGATCACCGCGGCAATCAAACGCGGCAAAGTCGAATGTTCATTGCATCTGCGCCGTACGTTCCATGACAACGAGGAACTCAAAATTAATCACGAACTGGTGCGGCAACTCAGCGCGCGAGTCAAAGAGCTGTCTGAGCTGCTGCCCGAGACCCAGCCCCTGGACCCTGTTGACGTGCTGCGTTGGCCAGGCGTTATACAGGAACCCGAAATAGATAGTGAACCCCTGTTTACGGCAACGGCGGATCTGCTCGCGGATACTTTGTCGGCACTCGACGAAATGCGGTCGAACGAGGGCGGGCGAATCGCCGACATGCTTGAAACGCGTTGTGCCGAAATTCTCGGTATCGCTGCCGGCATCAAAAAGCGCATGCCGGAAGTGTTGGGCGCTGTCCGCGCAAAACAGCAGGAGCGCATCGATAATCTCAATATCGATGCAGATCCGGGACGGCTGGAAACCGAACTGGCCTTGATCGCGCAGAAACTCGATGTCGATGAAGAACTCGACAGGCTCGTAAGTCACGTCAGCGAGATTCGCGCCGTTCTGAAAAAAAGCGAGCCTGTCGGCAGGCGGCTCGATTTCCTGATGCAGGAACTTAATCGGGAAGCCAATACGCTGGGATCCAAGTCTGCGGACACGGAAACCACAAGAGCCGCAGTAGACCTCAAAGTGCTCATCGAACAGATGCGTGAGCAGATACAGAATGTTGAGTAGTGTTCTATAGCGTCCAACGCAGCCCGGAAGCCGTGCAAAATTTCATTTAAAGTATCAATTTACAGTTTGATATAGTCTTGGGTAATCCGGCATGATTTTGTGAAATTGGGTAGCTGGATAAGCAACCAGGCAATACCTGTCCAATATCCGGAAACCGTGGCTACCCGTGCCGACACAAGCACGAAACGTGCTAACTGCCACCAAGGTTCGGAATTTGCCTCGTGAAGGCAAATAGCGTTGAGCCTTTGAGCATCAGTGCTCGAGACATTAGATCGGAAAGATCTCGACGAAGCAAAGGCACTTTATGGTGGTGCCGAAATTGTGCCGCATCGTTCAGCGGTTTGACTGCGATTGTCGATTAATGTCATAGGATGTAGCAAACTATTCCTTATCGGTGTTGCTAAGTAGCCCACTGGCACGCTTGGTGGAATCCGCTCAGGACGGGCTCAACGTTAGTACGCCTTAGTTCATCACAGATCTACATTCGTAGATCGTGGAGGGAGTGGACTCCTCTTCCTCGTCAGCTTACCCTGCATGCCCAAGAGGTTATTGACTTTCGAGTTGGGTTTTGCAATTTACTTGTTTCGATAGTCTATCGTCAAAATCTCTAAGTGGTCCTCAATGCGATGCACGCATAGGTGGTTTTCATCTCCTAACGTAAGCCCCAAGTGCATGATTATTGTTTTGTCGAGTGTCGGCCTGCTGTCCGACTGTAAACCACCCCTGATGAGTTCCACGCTGGATTAGAGTTTCCGGGTTAATTATAATGCCTGCAAGAACTCCACAGGCATCATGTCATTCAGTGAGTCGTGTGCTCGTTCATTGTTGTAGCGGACCATCCAGTCTTCGGTCATTTTCCGAACTTCCCGTAACTTTCGGTCTACACCTGGACACTCGCCCACTATTCCATGTAGACGTATGCTTGTTTCCTGGTGCAACTGGATTTCCTGGCAGCTAGAATGACACGATGAATCTTGTTTGGACATGGTGGGGCGTTCCGGGCACGTTCGCATTTGTCGCTGCGTGGTGCTGTGCAATTGTTGCTCTGCGAACCAATCCCAGGAGAGTTTTGAATCAAAAATTGAGTTTGATTCTTATTCTCGAGGGCATTTATGTGGCCGGCATAGCCGGGCTGCTCTTCTTCTTTGACAATCCGACTGTTGTCACGACATTGGTCACTGTTGGAACGGCCGCAATGGTGGCCCTTCCATTCCAATATCTTTCCTTCCTCGCTGTTTCCCTGCATGCGCCTCTCGTTGCGCCATTTCGCTCCCGAGCTGCAGCCGTTTTATTGGGCCTCGTAAGTACCGTGGCCGCGATATTCGTATTCGCAAATCCCCATTTGTTCTTCCTGGAGCTTTACAGACCCGGTTGGGCTCCCTGGAATTTTCAGTACACGGAGTTTGGTCAGCGGTGGGCGCAATTGCTAGGGTTTGTGTATCTGTTCGGACTGATTGCCGCAGTTATTGTCTATTTCAACGCTCAAAAGGGCTCTGTCGCACGTAACCGAGCCAAGTGGTATGCAATCGCCTTCGGCTTTCGTGACGTAATCGCAGGAATCTTACAAATACTGCATCCGATTCTCCGGCCTGATCCTTTCTGGGGTGACTTTATCTACAACCCAGGTTATGCCCTGGCGCTCCGCTCCTATATTCGTCTACTGGCCTACGCAGTACTGCGGTTTCAGCTATTCAACAGCGATCTCAAAGTCAAAAGCTCTT
>SMWE01000052.1 GCA_004357475.1 Gammaproteobacteria bacterium | reverse complement strand
TCCCTGTCGCGGGCGTACTCGGTCAGATGCAGCGGGAGCGGACCGTTGGGCCCAAATAGCCCGAAAAAGAAACCGCTCAATTTGTGCGGACGATCTTTATCGCCGGCTCTGAAGCTGGCGAGCGCCGACGGCGCGAACGCCATCGATGGTTCCTGGCCGAGACGTATTGGCTCGTCAATCGGCCGGGCACCTTGACCGAATCGCGGCATGTCGGGATACATGCTTTCCAGACGGCGCAACGCCATGAAGAAGTCGTGCCGGTAGGGCGACTCCTCAAGCTCCCTGAGAAACTTCAGAGTGTCTGCACTTGTCCCAGCTTGGGTGCCCATCGCATGACCTCGCCACGCTCTGTGGATTCCAGAACGGTCTTAGTGAATGAGTTAACGGATACGTACTTGGTAAAAAACTCCTGTAATACTTCTCCCAACAGGAAAACACCGATGCCTTCGAATGCGGTTTCGTCGCAGGTCAGCGTGATTTCGAGACCGCGGCCGAATGTGATCGGCCCACTCGTAGGCAGACGCTCGTTAACCGCCCGCGTGCGGATATTGCGCACGCCCTCTATCTGCCGCATGGCTGCTTGATCATTCTCATCTGCATAAAGAGACAGCAGCGAGCGAAGTGCGTGAGCACCGTCGCCATCCTGCGCGTCCACGAGTGACAGGTAATTCAGGGACAGATGGCTGATAAGTCGCCATGTATTGTCTCCGCCAGCCAATGTCGGCCTCGGCTTGGTAGGGCCGGCCACGCAGCGAATCGATTCAACCGGCGCACCCGTATCCAGCGTGAAATCGGTCTGACCTAAACCTAAGGGCATCTGCAGCGCCAGATCGCGATTTGTGCACATCGTCTGAATTCCAAGCTGGCGGAGATCACTTCGATAGGGCGCGCAGTTCGGATCGACGATCGAAACAAACGTTTCACTACCAATGTAACTTGACCTAGGCCCTTTCTTGCGTTGCCGCGAAGAGAGCCGCCGCGGCTCTCTGCGTGCGGTAAAGAAAGCGATTTCGCCAAGCGTTGATTGATCGTGACAAGTGTAAAAAGGGTGAAAACCCTGTTCAGGCTCAGCGCTGGTACCGAAACCCGCAACGTCGCTTACGGACCAAACCTCGAAGTCCATCGGCCGAGTCCGATCGGGCACGACATGGTACTCGTGCTCGCCTCCTGACAGATGAATCCGGTCCGCACGCTTCGGGAACAAATTTATGATGGGCGTGCAATTCAGAGCAAAGTTATCCCGATCGACAATGTTCTCGAGTTCGGTATCGCGCCGGCTGAACAGGAAAATGATCTCCAGCTCCGTGCTGCCGCATTTCGCGACCGATGAACTCAGGCCCGATAATTCGGCGAACAGAAAACGCTCCGGGAACGCGAAATACTCTTTGAGATAGCGGTAGCCCTCGAAACTGCGACGGGACGGTGGCAGCAGCGACTCCGAAGACCGGAAACCTGCGCCACGCAACGACGAGGCCGGAAGATAATCGCTCCACGAGGTCTTCTTACCCTGAGGCCGGACCAGTATGGCCGTTGTATTGCCGAGCAGTTGCTCATACAGACGGTATGGAATCTGGCCGGTACCTTTCAGGTAAAGCATCAATTTGTCGATGGCCAAATCGCTGAACGCCAGTCCGCCGGTCGTGTGCATCCGCAGACGAATACCGGCTTTAACGTTCTCCAATCGGTCCACATTGATCGTCGCCAGCGCCCCGGCCGAGTTGTAATATTTCGCCTCCGTGACTTCGAGTGGCCAGAATGTCACGTCGTGAGCGGTGCGATACTCACAAGCCGTTCTCTCGCCGCGGCTGGAAATACTCCGCAGGCTGGTATTTCTTGAGACGACCAAGCCGTCTGCCAGCGCGCCCTCCTCCAGTAAGGGCTGGAACTGAACAACCGCCATCGAGGGTAACGGTGCCAAGAAATCGGGATACACCAGTTCCAGCAAATTCTGCGTGAAGTCCGGGAATGCAGCATCGATCTTCAGTTGCACACGCGCCGCAAGAAATGCAAAACCCTCCAGTAGCCGCTCTACGTAGGGGTCTGAAACCTCCGTGGATTCCATGCCGAGTCGTCCTGCAACTTTTGGAAACTCACGCGCAAATTCCGCACCCATCTCCCTGACATGTTGCAGTTCCCGGTTGTAATAGCGAAGCAGGCGCGGATCCATGGCAAACCCTATGCGTCCGTGACGGCGATATCGCCGGTCTCGAGATCGATCTCGGTCTTGAGATACAGCATCATCGGCGTCGGCTCCGCCCACAGCTGGCCTTCGATGGTAAACAGCATCGCGTTTCGCCCGCGCGCGCTCTTATCCCGCGCAATGCTTACGCGCAACGAATCTGGGGAAATCCGTGGTTCGAATTTGACAATGGCGTCTCTGAGTGACCTCTCGAGCGCCGCTGTATCAATATTCGAGGCACTGATCCCGCTGATGTCCGGCATGCCGTAGTTGAGTACAGAATCACGAACCTGAGGGTAGGCCTCAAGATCCTCCGTGGTCTCAAGATGACCGGTATTCAACAACCACGCGAGATCACGCAACACCGCTTGGCGCAATAGTCGCATTGAAAGAACCCGTCTATCGCGCGATTCCGTCTGTGTGTCTCGCGCTTTATCGGTGAGTCGGTCGAGCAACGATGGCTGAAGACGTTCTTGCGGCGTCAATTCAGCCATCAGATTGAGACTCGTCGCCGCCGTCAGTCGGCATCAACGATATATCGCGGATTTCCACGGGTTGTTTAAACGTAATGTTGCGAATCTCAAGCAACGAAACTTCGTCTTGATCGGTAACAAGGATTCGCTGCCCCAGCCCGGTGTAGAGATCCTCACCCTGATACTCCCATTCTGTCCGCCGCCCCAACTGAATCTGTGGGTCCTTGGATGACTCCGATCCCGGATAACGTACCGGTATCAACGCGACGGCCTCGCCGCCATTCGTCCATTTAAATTGCGCGGGAAGCCACACCAGATCACGCAGATCTTCCGGCTCTTCGACACGCATCTCCGCAATACGGCTGTACGGCACCCAGAAATACCGGCCATTGATGATGGCCTCGAGCATCGGCCCGATCCTCATGTCCGCGTCGGCGATCCATTCGAATTTCCGGCCATTCAGCCTGCCTGATGTCGTCGGCGCGGACTCCAGCGCTGCGGCGCGAAGCTCCTTGCTTTTCTCAATTTCACCAGCTGCATACAACTTGAGCGCCTCGAACAGCAAGGCAACCCATTGCTCGGGGTCACCAAATATCAACGGCGTCCTGTTGCCAGCAAACACCTCGGCGCGCAGCGCTTCGCTGGCGAGCGCTTGCCTGTAAACCTGGACCATGCCGAGGTTTCCAGCATCCATCTCCCCGGCGACATTCAGCTGCGTCAGTGCCCTGTCCCATTGACCGAGCACGCTAAGCAACTGAAACAGGAAGACGCGATGCCGGGCCTCGGAGGGCTCCGCACGCACCTGATTTTGCAGCGCGTCAATCGCTTCGGTCACCTGGCCACTACGGACGTGCTGTAGAGCGTCGACGTTCTTCTCCTTTTAATCCCATCCCAGGCTACAGGCGGATACGCGACCCTATGCAGGTCAAACCTTTATGTTCTCTGCAATGTTAAAACCCACTTCAATCTCGGCTTCGCCTTTGCCTTTCTTGTCCTGCGGCGTGTACTTGAACTTGAACTCCTTGAAACTCAGGACAATGGTTTCAGAAGGAAGCTGACCGGAATCGGCGGAATCATTGCTGTCAATTGCTGTTACAAATACGTGCGTTAGTTCGAGCACCAATGCCTGAACCTTGTCTTCTCCGGCCCTCTGCACGGTGAGGGTCCCTGCGGGGACGACCTTTCCCAAGCAGCAATGTTCCGTCAAAGTCGGCGACGCCTTGTCCATGTTTTTCACTATGACCAAATCCTGCACACTGACCTTGCCGGCGGCAGTCCCTGCTCCGGAGTGCACCGCGGTTGGATTGTTCATTCCCCAACTATAGCTCAGGACATTAATCTCCTCTTTATGAGCTTCGTCGGTGGCTTCGCCTTTAATGCCGTCCAACATTAGAAATATAGCACCTGCCATTTTCTTCTCCTCACATATTCTTGTTAGATTCCGGCTCCACGCCGCTTCGTTCTGTGTCGCTCACTTACTTTTATGCGCCTTTTTCCGACGGCAATCTTGACACCAGTCGCAGTGACACCGTCAGGCCTTCGAGCTGATAATGCGGCCGGAGGAAGAACTGTGACGTGTAGTAACCCGGATTGCCCTCGACCGCCTGAACGCGAACTTCGGCTGCAGCCAGGGGTTTCGTTGCTTTGACAGTTTCACTCGAATTTTCCGGATCGCCGTCGACGTACTGGAGAATCCATTTGTTGAGCCAGCGTTCCATGTCGGCACGCTCCTTGAACGAACCGATCTTGTCCCGGACGATGCACTTGAGGTAATGCGCAAATCGGCAACTTGCAAACAGATATGGCAAGCGGGCCGCAAGAGCCGCGTTAGCCGTGGCATCCGGATCCTCATATTCCGCAGGACTCTGCAACGACTGTGCGCCGATAAACGCCGCCAGATCCGAGTTCTTTCTATGGATCAATGGCATGAACCCGGTTTTCGCTAATTCAGCTTCACGCCGATCGCTAATTGCGATCTCTGTTGGGCACTTCATATCGACGCCACCATCGTCCGATGGGAAGGTGTGCACGGGCAAGCCTTCGACAGCACCGCCGGATTCGACGCCGCGAATTCGTGAGCACCAGCCATATTCCTTGAACGCCGCATTGATATTGGTGGCCATCGCATAGGCCGAATTTGCCCAAACGAAATTGCTCGAATTAGCCCCTTCTGTGTCTTCTTCGAAATCGAATTCTTCGACCGGGTCGTCCTTTGCGCCGTACGGCAAGCGCGCGAGAAAACGCGGCATCGCCAGACCGATATATCGTGAATCCTCCGACTCGCGCAGGGAACGCCAAGCTGCGTATTCGGGTGTCGAAAAGATCTTGGTGAGATCCCTGGGGTTGGTCAGTTCCTGCCACGAATCCATTTG
>SMWE01000051.1 GCA_004357475.1 Gammaproteobacteria bacterium | reverse complement strand
TGTGTGAACCGGCAGTCTGCTAACGCGATAGACTAGGCGCAATATGGCCTCACCGTCCCCGAACCTGCCCGTCCAGATACACATCAGAAACCTTTGCCGTAGTTACGAGGAAGGAGGCAGGCGGCATGTTGTGCTGGATAATCTGAGCGCCGCATTCATCAAGGGTGAAATTGTCGCGCTGCGCGGCCGCAGCGGCTCCGGCAAGTCGACACTGCTTAATCTGATCAGCGGTATCGACGCACCGGATGAGGGCGAGATCGAAGTCGCCGGCCTCAACATCACTAACATGTCCGAGCGCGAGCGCACGCTTTTCCGACGCGAGCACATCGGCTTCGTTTATCAGGCCTTCAATCTCATATCGACCCTGAGTGTCAGTGACAACATCAGGCTGGTGCTGGAACTCAACGGCGTCACTGAACCGGAAGCCAGCAATCGAATTCGTGAATTGCTGGATGCTGTCGATCTGGCCGATCGCGCCGGGAGTTTTCCCGATGTGCTGTCCGGCGGGGAGCAGCAGCGTGTGGCAATCGCCAGGGCATTGGTGCACCGACCGTCGCTGCTGCTTGCGGACGAACCGACCGGAAACCTCGACGACAAAACAGCAGAACGTTTTTTGCAGCTCCTGGACCGGTTAATTAGGCAGACCGGCGGCACGATGATCGTTGCGACGCACAGTGCCCTGGTTGCGTCTTATTGCGATCGCGTCCTGGAATTACATAACGGCGTGCTGCAACCAGCAGGCGGCTGACGCAAATCGTGCCCGTTCTGTATCGCGCAAGTTTCGGTTATCTGCTTCGTCACCCCTGGCAGCTGGCGCTGGCTCTGCTTGGTATTTGTATTGGTGTTGCCGTGATGGTTGCGGTCGATCTTGCGAACGAGAGCTCACGCCGGGCTTTTCTGCTGTCGATGGATGCCGTCAACGGTGAAGCAACCCATCAAATCATCGCAGGGCCGACAGGCATAGACGAGACCATCTATACCAAGCTCCGCGTACAACATGGCATACGCTCGATTGCCCCGGTGGTGTCCGGATATGTCCGCTACAGGGACACTATGTTGCAGGTATTGGGTGTTGATCTGTTCGCCGAGCGGGAATTTCGCCACTATTCGTTGTCGGGCCGTAATGAAATTTCAGTCGTCAACTCGCGTGCAACCGGCCGCTCTGCAGCCGACATAATCAGTCGCCTGCTGACGACGCCCGGTGCTGTGCTGACCTCAGAGCGAACGGCACAGATGCTTGGACTCGATATCGAAGATGAGTTTCGCGTCATGGCGGCCGGAAAAGGCCACGACGCGGTACTTGTCGGACTGTTCACGCCAGAAGATCAAGGCCGTCTGGACAATCTGCTTATCATAGATATTGCCAGCGCACAGCAATGGCTTGACATGAGCGGCAGACTGACGCGCATCGACGTGAGAATTCGTGCGGATGATGAGCGGCTAAACCAGCAGATCGAAGAAGTCTTACCATCCGATACGCAATTGCTTTCCGCTGCCGGTCGCACCCAGACAACGCTGGACATGAGTAATGCGTTCATGACCAACCTCACCGCGATGAGCCTTCTCGCGTTGCTCGTTGGTATATTTCTCATCTACAACAGCGTCGCATTCGCGGTGTTGCAGCGACGCGGCCTGATCGGTGTTTTGCGGGCACTCGGGCTGACGCGCGGCCAGACGTTTTCGCTCATTCTGGTTGAAGGCGTCATCCTGGGCATTGCCGGGGCGATACTCGGGTTGCTGCTCGGCGTTTGGCTGGGCGAACAATTGCTGCACCTGGTCGCGCGCGCAATCAGTGATCATTATTTTGTCGTCAATGTGACTGACGTATCCATTGCGCCTGCGTCGCTGATCAAAGGCCTGATTGTCGGCGTTGGCGCGACCGTGCTTGCAGCAGCAGTTCCGGCGATTGAGGCATCGTCCTATCAGCCCCGGCTTGCCATGACACGCTCTGTCTTGGAGCACAGGGTCGGCCATTTATTGCCGATCATCGCAGTTGCCGGGTTGCTGGCGGCCATCCTGTCCGCACTCATACTCGTTTTTTCAGGCGACAACCTGGTCGCAGGTCTGATCGCAATGTTCCTGCTGATTCTCGGATTCGCATTGCTTATTCCAATTGCCGTCAGGGCCTGTTCCCGTGCAATGGAGCCATTGGCCGGAAGGTTGGCGGGTATTGCGGGACGCCTCGCGATCTCCGGAATTGCTGCTTCCTTAAGTCGCACTGGTGTGGCCATCGTCGCGCTTGCTATCGCGTTGTCGGCGACGGTGGGCGTCACTGTGATGGTTGACAGCTTTCGTGGCTCGGTCAGCGAATGGCTTGGCAACACCTTGCAGTCCGATATTTATGTTGGCGTGGTGCGCGGTTCACTGGATCCTGATTTGCTTAACGATCTGGTATCCCTTCCAGGCGTTGACAGTTACAGTACGAGTCGCAGGACCTGGCTGGAAACGGAGACGGGCAGGGTCCGCCTTATCGTGCTGATGATGGCGCCCGGCAGTTATGCTGGAACGGCAATTCGCGAAGGCGATCCGGAGGAGATCTGGCAACAGTTCGATAAAGAAGGTGCGGTACTCGTTTCGGATCCGTACGCCTACCGGCACGATGTCGGCCGCGGTGACACGATCCGGCTCAAAACAAAAAGGGGCGATCGTGTATTCCGGATCGCAGCTGTCTATCAGAGCTACGATGCCAATGGTGGCGCTATCCTGATGAGTCGCCATACTTACGATATTTTCTTCGAAGACCCAACGATAAATTCAATCGGAATTTATCTTGGCGACGGTGTGAATATTGAGGGCGTCATGGATGACATCCGGCGGGTCAGTGCTGGCAGGCAGTCTCTGATCATGAACAGCAACGCACGCATTCGTGAAATCTCACTGGCCATATTTGATCGAACGTTTGTAATCACCGACGTTTTGTATTGGCTGGCCGTGGGGGTTGCCGTCATTGGCATTCTTGGGGCAATGCTCGCTCTGCAACTGGAGCGCGCGCGGGAACTGGCGGTGCTTCGCGCAATTGGTATGACGCCCGGCCAGATGGGTGCGCTGGTCACGATTCAGAGCGGATTCATTGGCCTGCTAAGCGGTATCGCGGCGCTTCCGCTGGGCCTGGTCATGGCCTGGGTTCTCATCGCGGTGATCAATCGCCGGGCGTTCGGCTGGCAGATGGATATGACCATTGATCCGGCTGTCCTGCTATCAGCTCTGCTACTGGCGATCGTCGCCGCGCTGATTGCCGGACTATACCCCGCCTACCGTGCGGCAAACGCCCGGCCGGCGCTCGCGATGCGCGAGGAATGATGTGAATAATAACTTTAAGAAAGCAATGTTAATTTCTGTTTTTACAGTAGTTATTGGCGTTGTTATCCTGCAAATCGGGCCATCCTCCGAGCCAGGTCAGGAACGCCTGCCTGCGGCCGGAGGATCCTCACGGCTGTCGGAACTCTTGAACGACCAGGGTCGCGACGGCTATGCTCAGGCGATTGCAGCCCGGGATTTCGTGTTTCCAGCCGATCACGGACCGCACCCCGATTTCCGCAATGAATGGTGGTATATCACCGGTAATCTCGATAGTGAAAATGGCAGGCGATTCGGTTACGAGCTCACAATTTTTCGCTTCTCGCTGACCCCGTCCGGCACGGAGTCCTCTGAGGAAGTGTCAGCGTGGCGCAGCAATCAGGTTTATATCGGCCACTTCGCGGTAACGGATGCGAGCGCAAGGCAGTTTCACGTCGCACAGCGGTACTCAAGGGGAGCCCTTGGGCTTGCGGGTGCTGTGGCAGAACCATTTCGTGTCTGGCTGGACAATTGGTCGATTGCAGGAGCGCTCCCCGGTGGACCATTACAGGATGAATACGAGTTCGGCCAGCCGTGGCAATTGCAGGCGAGGGATGGCGAGATCGCCCTGAACCTGACACTCGTACCGCAGAAGTCGCCCGTATTGAACGGCGTGAACGGCCTGTCGCAAAAAGCCGCGATGGCAGGCAATGCGTCGTATTACTACTCGATAACGCGTTTGCAAACCGAGGGCACATTACAAATCGGCGATAGAGAATTCGTTGTCAGCGGTTTGTCATGGCTGGATCGTGAATGGGGCAGTAATGGGCTGTCCCGCGATCAGCAAGGCTGGGACTGGTATGCGTTGCAGCTGTCAGACGGCAGCGACCTGATGTTCTACAATCTGCGGCGTAGCGATGGCAGTCAGGATAGGCATAGCGCAGGTACGTTGACACTGGCAGATGGGAGCACCGTGCATCTTTCCAGAGACGATCTGATCGTCGAAGTGCTCGACACCTGGCAAAGCCCGCGTGGAGGAAGGTACCCGATTGCATGGCAAATTGACGTTCCGAAAGTCAACCTGAGCCTGACCATCGATCCGCTAATGGATGCGCAGGAGCTCGTCACTACGGTGCGCTACTGGGAAGGTGCCGTCGACGTCAGTGGTTGGCGCGGTGCAATGCCGATAACGGGCCGCGGCTATGTGGAATTGACGGGCTATGAGGGTTCGGACGTGCCGCGTTGAACCCTGACAGGCATGCCCATGCTCATGCCAGCGCTTTACGATGAGCGCCCCAGGCGGCTGAACAGGCCTCCCGATTTCTTGCCTTTGGGCTGGTTTTTCTCCTGGGGAGCCGGTGGAGCGTCGGCGTTGCTCAGCGCCGTTGACGTCATTGTTATCTCGGTCTTCATTTGTTCTTCGATCGATTCAGGTTGAGCTTTGTTTTTTTTCGCTGCCTTTGCTCCGGCCTTGTCGTCGCGCAACTCTTTGTTTGCATTTTTCGCACCGCCATGATTCAGTTCTTTGACCATGTCGAGGCGCATGCTCAGCGACATATCTAATTTGCCGGTGTGGCCCATTTCTTTAGGACCTCCTGTCGACGATGCGGATTCGCTTGCTTCAGCCGGCGGAGAATCCTGCTGCAATTCGAGTATTATCGAAGGGTCTGCCACAACAGGTTCGCCGGGCGCACTCATACCGGGGGGTGGATTGCTGACCACGTCAGCGGCGATTGCGTTGAATCCTGTATCGCCGAATAATGTTTCGGCAACCGTGTCGGTCAGGTCGTTGAGTGAGCCTGCTTTGCTCAATTTCTCCGCCATTTTGTCGAGATCGACACCCTTCTTGCGTTTATCATCGAGCGTCTTATCCAGCGTTAACGCGGGAATTCCACTCATCGTTGCAGCGCTACCATCGGGACCCTTGTCGGCGGCTGGCTGTGGGGTCGCTGCAGCAGCGACCTCGTCCTCGTTAGCTGCGGCAATCGCCGCTTCCAGCACATCTATGTCGGGCATCCGCGGCTTTTCACCGGGTTTCGGCTTCGGTTCAGGGTCCGCCTGCGCTTTTTCCCTGGCTTTTGCCTTGGCATCTGCTTTTGCCTTGGCATCTACTATTGTCTTGGCATTTGCTATTGCCCTGGCATCTGCTTTTGCCTTGGCATTTGCCCTGGTATCTGCTTTTGCCTTGTCTTCTGCTTTTGCCCTGGCATCTGCTTTTGCCTTGGTATCTGCCTTGACCTTGGTATCTGCCTTGACCTTGGCATCTGCTTTTGCGCTGGCTTCCGCTTTCGCCCTTTCCTCAGCCTTGGCCTTCACCGCCTCCTTCGCCTTTACTTCTGCCATTACCTCCGGCGGTGCCGGTGTTGGCGCATCGATGCGCATCGATTGCGACAACATTGGCAGGTCATCGTCGTCCACTTTCGCGACGTGTTCCGGTTTTGTCTTGGGTTGCAGCGGTGTTTCGGGCTTGACACTAACCTTCGTATCCTTGTCGACCGTTATCATTGGCGCCGCCTTAAAAATCGGCACGGGATCTTCCGCGGTACTCGTGCCCTCTTTTTCGGCTTGAACAATCATGTCCGCATTGATGGCTTGCATGCGAGCGGTTTGTTCGACTTCGAATGTCAATTCTCGCGGAATCTCATCATCATCGTGGTTGTCGATAACGTCGGGCCGATCAACTGTCTGTGCCAGGATTTTCTGCGGCTGTGTCGATTCAATATCCGGCTGCGTAGAAACTGCGGGTTCGGGTTCCGCCTTCGGTACAGCTTTGGGCTCAACCTTGGGTACAGCTTTGGGCTCAACCTTGGGTACGCCTTTGGGTTCACGCTTCGGTGCTGCTACGGGTTCGGCTTCGACAGGCGCGGCCGCAACCTTGCTATCCCCTGCAAAGTCTCCGTCGGGCGTGGCTGCCGGTTCGGGACCCGGCTCCGTTGCAACGCCGGGTACCTTTGCGGCGGGCGCAAGTGCAACCTCGATACCCAGCGCATCGCTGGCAACCTGTTGGATGAACTCTGCCGTTAACAGGCCAGCGCCTTCGTCCGCTGCCATGTTCAACGCAGATTCGCAAAGATTGTTGATGACCCTTGGGATGCCTTCCGAGCAGCGGTACAGCATGTCGACGGCGCTACCGTCAAAAATACTGTCGAAGTTGCCGCCGGCGGCACGAATGCTGTGGCGCAGGTATCCCTGCACTTCAGGTGCATTGAATGGTTCTACGGACTGGCGCAGACGCGTACGTTGACGCAAGCGAGCCAGGGCGGGGTTTTTCAACCAATCGTTAAGTTCAGGCTGTCCCATCAGGATGATATTGGCACCTGTCGCATCGCCGGAATCAGCGGCCGTCAGCTCTTCCAGTTCAACCAGCGCGTCGAGTCCAACTCGTTGCGCATCCTCCACAACGATGGCGATCTGTGCGCCAGCGGCGGCGCGCTCAGTCAGGAGCCGCCGGAATGCCGCAAATCTCTGAATGGTGCCCTTCGCCTTGCGACTGATTCCAAAGCCCGTGAGCAGCAGTTCCAGCACTTCATCCGGAGCGAGCGACATGCGGCCAACCGAGGAGACCATGCGACCCGGCGCAATAGACTGCAGGGCGCGGTTGACGACTGTCGTTTTACCGACGCCGACGGGCCCGGTAATTACAACGACAGCGTCGACGGGTGCCAGGCCTTTTTGCAGGCTTTTCACGACCTTGTTCTGCCGCGGACCAACGAATACGGCCGAGCCCTCAGCGTTTGCACTGAACGGCTTTGTCTTCAGACCAAAGTATTTGTCGTACATTTGCTGTTTTCAGACCCCACGGGAGAGCACCCTGCGCCAGCTAGCGGTGCAGATGGCCAGTTTGAAGGGGAAACGGCTGGAATTCAGGGAGTTATGTCACAAAACTGGCACCGGCGGGCCTGCGGTTCCGCTGCGCTGGCACCCCGGTAGCTGGCCGGGGGTGTGCACTACCGTCAACCACCGGATCACCCGGAGAATACCGGTGATATCCACTGAAATCATGGCCTTACGTGGCTCCGATCCGGTTTGCGCGCCAAATGGTCACGATTGCGGCAAGTATAATGGTCGCCGCAATGAGCGAGCCCGCATTAACCGCGCCGTAAGAACCGGACCACAGCAGGAAATAGCCGATGGCGCCAGTCAGGAGCGCGTAGTAGACAAACGGGAAAAAGGTGTGGCGAATGACCAGCCCCTCGCGGCCGAGCATTCCGACCACCGCGGATGCGGCCACGACATTGTGTACGCAAATCATGTTGCCGGCAGCACCGCCCACCGCCTGCAAGGCAACGATCCAGGTGGGGTCCACGCCGATACGCTGGCCAACACCAAACTGGAATGACGAAAACATCATGTTGCTGACAGTGTTGCTGCCGGCAACGAATGCGCCGAGCCCGCCGATGAAAGTTGCAAACAGTGGCCATGCGCTTCCCGCCAGCATGGCAACGCCATCTGCCAGTTCGATAGGCATACGATCGAATCCGGCAGCGCCACCACCGGTGTTGATAAATACCTGCGCCATCGGCACCGTGAATATCAGTGCGACGGATGCCTGCATTGCTGTTTTACCCGACTTGTTGAGCGCACGTGCGAGCGCCGGCCGGTCCATGCGATGAAACAGATAGGTGAATAGAACGGCAATGAGAAAGATTGTTCCAGGCAAATACAGTGGCGCTACGTTGATCGTGATATGCGTATCAAATAATTCGGGAATGCGAACCGCCGCGTTTTGCATGAATGATTTGAATGGCAGTGCATCGAGTCGTGTGATGACCAGTAGTGCGGCAACGACAAAATACGGTGACCAGGCGGAGACCATGCTGATGTTTCGATTCGGAATTTCCTCCGCTCTTATCTCGATGGTGCCCGACCATTCGGGCAGCCACCGTGACTTGTCCTCAAAGTGCCATTCGTCTTTCGGTATCAGGAATTTATTGCGCGCCGCTGTGATAACAATCGCAAGTCCGGCCAGCCCACCGAGTAATGATGGAAATTCCGGCCCCAGGAAAACAGCTGCAAGGAAGTAGGGCACTGTCATCGCGAAGGCGGCGAACAAAGCGAACTTCCACGCACGCAGTCCCTCTGCGAACGAACGGTTGGTACCAAACAATCCCGTCATCATGCTCACTACGATGAGTGGTACGAGCGTGCCGGCGAGCGCATGCAGGAATGCAACCTTGACGGCAATCGAATCAAGGAGTGCCGCGAAGTTCGTAAACTCAGCGGTTGCTATTAATTCCTGTACCGCCGGATCGTTAGACAGGCCTGTACTAACGCCAACCAGTATCGGTGTACCGACGGCGCCGAAAGATACCGGCGTGCTCTGGATGATCATGCCTGAGATGACCGCGGCCATCGCAGGAAAGCCGAGACCGACGAGGAGTGGTACTGCGACGGCCGCCGGCGTGCCAAATCCTGCGGAGCCTTCAATGAACGTGCCGAACAACCACGCGATGATGATGACCTGTACCCGCCGGTCGCCGGAAATATCGGTAAATCCTGAGCGGATCGCATGCAGACCGCCACTCTCCTGCAAGGTATTCAGCAGGGCGATCGCACCGAAGATAATAAAGATAAGTGTCGCTGCGACAACGATGCCGTTAATTGTTGCTGCGGCAACCACAGCAACGGGCACCTGCCAGACGAACAGGGCAAGCGCGGCGCAGATGATGTAGGCAATCGGCATCGCGCGACTGGCTGGCCAGCGCAATGCGACCAGGAAAACCGCGACGGATGCAATAGGAAGTATGGAGAGAAGTGCCAGTACGCCATTGTTCATCGGCGTTAGCATACGCGCAGATCGGCTGCCGGTGCCAACCAGTTGCCCGGCTCCGTTCTACGGCGGATATAATGCAGACCGGCAGTCATTCTAAACGCGCCGAATGCGATGGTTTATGCCACGCCAGCGAAATAAACAGAGGTTTGCCCAGGTCTACTGATTTATATTCAGATTCAGGGATCTGATTCCCTGGCCGGTGGGGGAGTGCGATGAAGTCGGTAATAAAAAACGCGGTATGGCTTATGCTTACCCTATCCGGCGCCGCGTGTGCCGCTGAAGATATAGAGTGGCAACACTGGGAACTGGCGGCGTTTGAAGCCGCCAGGGCTCAGGACAAGGTCATCCTGCTCAGCGTCGGCATGGAAGGCTGCGCGGCCTGCGCAAGGATGGAATCCCTCACCTATACCAATCCTGGGGTTATTGACCTCGTCAACCGGCACTTCATTGCGATCGAGGTTGATGCGGAAGCGCGACCCGATATTGGCGAGCGTTATTCCGACTGGGCCTGGCCGGCGACCATTTTCATGGCGCCGGATGCAACCCAGGTACTCGCCATTCGCGGCAACCGCTTACCGAGGAACTTTATTCCAATCCTCGAGGACCTGGTTGCCAGGCACGCGGCTGGCACGCTCGAGCCCGACCCACGTTCTCCCTATGCTGCACCGCCGGAACCTGCCGAAACCGAGCTAAGCCGCATTCGCGACGATTTGCGCACCCAGATCGACCGTTCCCTGAATCGCCAATATGGTGGCTGGGGAAGAAATGGTATCGGCGGAGAGCAAAGTGGCTCGCGCCTGCGGCATTTGTACCTGAGGGCGCATCTGTACAACGACGCGGAGTTGCATGACCTCGC
>SMWE01000050.1 GCA_004357475.1 Gammaproteobacteria bacterium | reverse complement strand
GTGTTCGCGCCGAGCAGCCCCCTGCGGCTTGCTTTTGCAAGCATAGGCGCCGGTCTCCTGATCATTCCGGTTTCCTGGATCTACTTCATTACCAGCCGGACCAAGGAGGTCGATCAGTCCTTCGTGCAGACGATTATCGTCATGCCGATCGTCGTCACCGGCATTTCGACGATTGTAATGAACAGCATCCCGCTGGCATTCAGCCTGGCCGGCATCGTCGCCGCCGTGCGCTTTCGCTTTACCCTCGACCAGCCATCGCACGCGATGTACATTTTCGTGGCGATCAGTATTGGCCTCGCATCTGGTATCGGGGCGCTTGGCGTAGCCACGGTCATCTCTGCCGCGTTTGTCTACCCCACCCTGATTATCTGGAAGCTCGAGTATGGGAAGCTCCTGTCCGGCGGTTTTCTTGCGATGCTGACCAGGCGCGACCGAACCGAGGACGAGTATTAACAGAACTGCATTCTTGGTTCTGGCAGCGATTCTGCCAGCTGTCGTTGCATCCGCCTGTGGTGCGAAGCCCTCCGACATGGCTGCGACAGAATCACAGGACCAGGACGCTGTTAAACAATGGAAACTTCCTAAAAAGCTGCGGGAGATTTCCGGGCTGGCATTGACGCCTGACGAGCGGCTGCTGGCGGTAAGCGATGAACAAGCGATCGTCTATGAACTCGACTACCAGGATGGGCGGATCATCAAGTCGTTCGCGTTTGGCGATCCGGCTGTACGTGCTGACTTCGAAGGTATTGCTGTGCTGCGGGATACAGTCTGGCTCATGACCAGCGACGGACTGCTGTACGCTGCCGTGGAAGGTCCTGACGGGCGAAATGTGCGCTATAGGAAATATGACACTGGCCACGGCGATTACTGCGAGCTTGAAGGGCTTGCCCAGGACAGGGTGGCGGGGACCCTCATCCTGGCTTGCAAGGAAGCAAAATCGAAGCAGAACGACCTGATGATATTCGAGTGGTCTGCGTCGAACAGTGGCATCGAACACGTTCGCGATGTCATCGTGCCGGAGCGGTCGATTGCTGGCATGATTGACAAGAAGCGGATCAACCCTTCAGGAATTGCGGTCGATCCACAAACCGGCGAGCGAGTCCTGATCGCGGCGCGTCAGCGTGCATTAGTCAGATTGACGACAGACGGCGTCCTGTCAGAGGCTGTAATTCGGCTAAAAAAGGGTCGGCACAAGCAGGCTGAGGGCATAGAAATGACGCGGGATGGACGACTGTTGATTGCGGATGAGGGCAGCGGTGGCCGCGCCAGGCTCACTGTCTATCCGGCGCGCAACAGGAAGCAACAATAATGAATGAGCCCGTACACATTGATCATTACTCGGGACGCACCCTGCTGTTCGTGCACGGCCGGAATTTCAAGCCTTCCGCAGATGAACTCATGGACATTTCCGTTGCGGCAATGACAGCGGCGGTCGAACGCGATTATCCGGAAGCAATCGACCTGTTTCATGGCATGCACAAACGCATCGCATACTACGGTGATATCAGTAATGAGTTCCTTGAGGAAGCAGGCCAGCACTATGACGAGAAACTCGATGTGGGCGACCGTCGCAATGCGCTGCAGAAATTATGCACTATAGGAAAGAGAAAGAATTTCGGGGTCAGCCGCTATGACCGGCTTCCGGGAAAGACTGCCCTTGCCGAGTTTGCTGCAGACGTTGCGGGGCCTGTGCTCGGTACTCTTGGTTTATCGGGGAAAGTGATTGCAAAGATTGCCCCTGACCTTGGTGAGTACTGGGATGAAAAAAGTGACTTCGCCTCGCGTATTCGCGATCGTGTGAGGACGGCAATCTGCGAGGCGACAGACGGTGACAGCCAGGTAATACTGATCAGCCATGGCACCGGGTGCATCGTTGCCTACGACGTTCTTTGGCAGCTATCCAATGATCCGGACTACAAGGAGCGATTCGAAGGCCGGAAAATCGATTTGTGGCTGACACTCGGCGCGCCACTGGGTGACACCACCGCCAGTCGGAGATTGCTCGGCGCGGGGCGCCAAGGACTCGAACGCTATCCGTCAAATATTGTGTCCTGGCACAACCTGTCCGCGGAAGACGATTACATGAGCCACGACAATACGCTCGCAGATGATTTCAAACAGATGCTCAAGCAAAAGCAGGTCAGTTGTATCAGGGACTACCGCATCTACAACCTTGCCGTGCACTACGGCAAGTCGAATCCACAGAGTTCAGTGGGATACCTGATTAGCCCGCGTGTTGCACAGGTCATGTCGGACTGGCTGCAACAGGGATAAGTAACGTCAATGCCTAGCCGCATTTCTTGACAAATTTGCGCTGTTTCGCTTTCGGATCCGAAATATCCTTAAAAAATGCGTCCAGGAACTTCGTGATGCTCTTGCGATTCTTGTCGTCGAGTGCTTCCAATTCAGTGACGAGCCCCCGGATATCGGACTCCTTGTCGAGGAAGTATGCGAACGTGCCTTCCAGAAATTCGTTGTTAATGCAGCGGCCGCGATATAGCCGTTGCGTCACACTGCGTATTTTTAAGATTGGATTTGGATCTGCATAGGGTGCGTTAACGAGACCCGAAAAGTCAAAATCGTAGGGAATGGGAGTGTATGGGGCACCGCCGTTGCTGAACAGAACGGCGTTGTGGCAACAGTTGTCATCCGGCGGGCCAAGGATCAGGGAGAAATCGGTGTTGGCGATCAGGTATTCGTATACCGATACAAGATTTGCCTGTTGGGCATCGAGTTCCCTGGATTTGATGCCTCGCGTTTCGGCTTCGGTCAGGCCGAGTCGAACTCCGATGTCATCGTTATCCTCTATCACGAATCCATACTTCGTATAAGAATCACCATCCTTCTCGGTGTTGACGTAGGTAATCTGCATCAGGCGAGCGCCAAAACTCTTGTTAGTCAGGGTCTGCAGGATCCGATACGCCAGGTATTCCCGCAACACAAGCTGATCAAAACGCTTTTTCCGTGTTTGGCAATGCGTGACCAGCTTCAGCTTGTCCTGTCCCGCGAACTCAGTGCCCGCAACCTGCTTCTTGCCAAAATTCAGGCGAATGGGCGTAAAATTGCAGGTACTCTTCTGGCGCCGGAACCTGCCCCGGGTTCGCAGTTTGAGATCGAGCTTGACTTCCTGCCCGGCAGAATCCGTATAAGAAAATGAACCGTCGAGGTACTCATCTTCCGGCCGTTTCCTCATCAACGTCGTCAACGGCGCCTCGATGCGCACGGTCATCATTTCATGGTTCAGGAACAAGGGCCGGATTTCGACATCGGCTGACTCTGTTTGCGCGACCACCGCCTGGCTGAGTGTGAGGAACAATGCGACGGTTAGAGTGGTCAAATTACTGTGCTGAATTATGTTTTTCATAGTTATGACAGCCTTTCTGCAGTAAATACCGGGTCCGGTCCGGCCATTTTAGCATGGGCGTGCGCCTGCCTGTCGTCTACACTGGCCATCGGCTGTAGCGGAGTCTGACATGAAAGAAACGCGGTTCCTGAACCCTGGCATGAACCAGATCCTGCGGGCCTCTGGCCTGGCGGGCATGCTCGCGTTGTCTTTTGCATCCTCCGGCGCAGTCGCGGAACAATACACCTGGACAGATGTGCCCCGGATCGTCGCAATCAGCGACCCGCACGGTGCCTATGATGCGCTGGTTCGAACGCTTGAGAATGCCAATGTTGTCGACAGTGATCGCGACTGGTCCGGCGGGGACACGCACCTTGTGATCACCGGTGACCTGATGGATCGGGGCGCCGATTCGCGCAAGGTGATGGACCTGGTCATGCAACTGGAAGGGCAGGCGGTCGCGGAGGGCGGCATGGTGCATCTGCTGCTCGGCAATCATGAAGTCATGAACCTCGTCGGAGATTTGCGTTATGTGGCGCCCGGCGAGTATGCGGCGTTTGCCGAAGATGAGTCGCCGGAAGAGCGAGATCGTTGGTATCGCATTTTTGGCGCACGGCGCTTGACCATCGGCAAGGCGGCTGCGGCATCGTTACGTGCCGAATTCGACAAGGACCGCCCGCCGGGTTTTTTCGGTCACCGGCAGGCTTTCAGCCGCGATGGCAAATACGGCCGGTGGCTGCTGGAAAAGCCGCTGATGGTCGTTCTGAACGGCAATGCGTTTGTGCACGGAGGTCTGCCGCCGCTCGTTGCGGAGCTCGGCCTCGATGCACTCAACGATAACTTACGGTCGCAGGTCTCGGACTACGTTGCACAAATGGGCGTGCTGAACGAGGCGGGTCTTATGGATCCTGCCCTGAATTTCTACCGGCATGCGGAACATGCGGAATCGCTTGCCGCGATGACGACGCTGTCGGCAGAAATAAGCAATGCACTGCAAACAATAACTGATTTGAGTCACAGTAGCGTGCACAGCAGTGAAGGTCCGTTGTGGTATCGCGGCACCGTGGGTTGCGGCACGCTCATCGAAGGCGATCGTCTCACTGACGCGCTGCGGGCAGTTGGCGCAGAGCGAGTTATCATTGGTCACACACCGACGCGAACCAGGCAAGTGCTCGCGCGGCATGATGGCCGTGTTATTGAGATCGATACCGGCATGCTCAGTTCTGCGTATCGCGGCTCGGGTCATGCGCTTATCATCGAGAATGGCGAGTTGTGGGTCGCCAGCGAACGAACGGCTGACCTGAAGCGAGTTGCCCAGCACCCGCGCCGCGTCGGCTATCGGCCTGGCAACCTGAGTGCAGCCAACCTGGAGTACCTTCTGGCGCATGGCGAAATCCTGTCGTCTGTGATCGATGAGGCAGGGCGGAGAATTGTCGAGGTGAGCGACGATGACACGACGATTTCCGCCGTGTTTGCGAAAGACGAAAATCGCAAAGGCCTGAATCCGGACCTTGCCGCTTACCGGCTGGATCGGCTGCTTGGCCTGGACATGGTGCCGGTAACGGTTGCCAGGGAGCTTGATGGCGAAAAAGGATCACTCCAGTTTGTGCCGGCGAGAACGCGCACAGAGAAGTACCGGACTGGCAGCGGCGGAGGATCCGGCGCCTGGTGTCCGTTGTCCGACCAGTGGGCCGCGATGTATATCTACGATGCCCTCGTGTATAACCCTGGCCGGGCACCGACCAGCATGCTGTACAACACGGAGAACTGGCAGCTGATTCTCAACAACAACTCTAAGACCTTTGGCACCAAACGCGGCCGTCCGCCGTACCTCGCGCAGACACCGCTGGAACTCAATTCATTCTGGACGCGGGCGCTGGCCGGCCTGGACGACGACACACTCGAAACGACCTTCAGCGATGTGCTCGACAAGCGCCGCATCACAGCGCTTGCGAAACGACGGGACCAGTTACTGGAAGACTAACCTTTCGCGGCTAAAGCCGCGAATGGTTACTGTCCCGTTAATTAACAACAGCAATACACTCGATCTCGATGCGGGCATTCAGCGCGAGCCCGTTCGCGCCCAGCGCACTTCGGGCTGGCGGCGTGTCGAAAAAGCTCACATAGACTTCGTTCATTGCAGCCCACTCGTCTATGTCGGCGAGAAAAATTGTGCATTTCACGATCCGCTCCATGGATGATCCGAATGTCTTCAATTCTTCACTGATTATTTCCATGGCACGCCTGGTTTCCGCCTGGATGCCGCCCTCGACGGGCCGCATCGCGCCGCCCGGGTCTGTGCCGATTACGCCGGACAGGTAAATCATGTTGTCTGCGCGAACCGCCGATGAAAAAGGCAAGCCGATATTTTTCGTACCGGGCATGTGCAGGATTTCGAGGTCCGGTCCGTCGTCCGCGGGTGCCTGGCAGCCTGCGGCCAGGAAAAGAGCGGTGGAAATTACCATTATCGGAAATCTGCTCATCACTCGACCCTCAAATCTCGTTGTTTCTTGCGAAGGCGGCAATGTGTTCCGCGGCGCGGAACGCCAGCGCCATGATTGTCATCGTCGGCTGACCGCGGCCCGAGGTCACGAAACTGGAACCGTCGCAGAGGAACAGGTTCGGAACATCATGCGTGCGGTGGTACCTGTCGACAACAGAGGTCCGAGCGTCGTCACCCATGCGGCAAGTGCCCAGCAGATGTGCGCCACCGTTCTGGTATCCGACCGGTGGTGCCCACGATTTATCTGCCCCGGCAGCGTCGAGCAATTCCATTCCACGGTCTTGAAGGAATCTCGCGATTGCCAAATCATCATCATGATCCTTGTACGTAATACGCAGTGACGGTCGTCCCCAGCGATCTTTGTGCGTCGGGTCGATCGTTATGTTGTTGCTGTCCTGCGCCAGTGATGTGGCGCCGATGAACAGGAATAGGATGCGAGTAAAATCGTGTTCGAGATTCTTTTTGTATTCCACGCCCCAATTCTGAGTACCCGGACGTGCCCCAATGGCAGCAAAAGCGATCGGCGTTGCGGCCGCAAAAGGCCGGGCGTCGATTCCGCCGCCACCGTAAAAGCCGCGCGCCGGATCGGTCTCGTAGAATTCATGCAGCAGGCGTGTGACCTGTACGCCTTTAAAATCGTTCAGCGGATGTTCGAACAATGCACGCGCCCTTGAATGACAGTTGAACATCAGGTTTCTGCCAACAAAACCGCTTGAGTTGGCGAGCCCATCCGGATGCGTATTGCTGGCGGAATTCAGCAGCAGGCGCGGTGTTTCGGCACCATTACCTGATACGATTACGGCACGGGCTTTCTGCGAACGTTCGTTGCCGTCCGGATCGTAGTAGAGCACTTCGTCTGCACGGCCCTGATCATTGGTCTCAATTCGAAAGACTGCGCACTCTGCTCGAATCTCACAATTACCGCTAGCCTCGGCCAGCGGAATCATTGTAACCAGTGTCGACGACTTTGCGCTGACTTCGCAGCCAAAGCCCATACAAAAACCACAATTGATACACGCCGGTCGGCCATTGTGCGCCCGTGACAGGATCGCAAGTGGCTCAACCTGCGCTTTCCATCCCAATTTCGCTGCGCCGCGCTCCATCAGAACGCCCGAAGACTTGATCGGCATCGGCGGCATAGGAAACGGCCTGGATCGAAACGAGTCATATGGCCCTGGCGCGCCAGACACACCAATGTCCCAGTCTACCTTGGTGTAATAGGGTTCGAGCTCCTCGTAGCTAATTGGCCAGTCGGCGAAATTAGTGCCGCTGATCGGTCCCAGCATGCTGCGCTCTTTGAAATCCGATTCGCGCAATCGCCAGAAATTGGCCGTAAAATGAACGCTGCTACCGCCGACAGTTTGCGCATAGTTAGTCGGCTGAATTTGTGGCGCCTCAGCGACCTTGCGTTCGTCATCTCGAAATGTCTGTTGATTGGTACGATTTCCACCACTCGACAGTTCATCGAAAATCAATACCGACATTTCGTCATGTGTAAAGTCCGTCGTCCGGCGATACGGGCCCTGTTCCAGCACCACGACCTTGAAACCGTTGGTCGAAAGCTCTTTCGCAAGGATGCCGCCAGCCGAGCCTGATCCAATGATGACAAAATCGACCGGCTCATCGATCGGGAACGATACCTGGCCCTCATCATTGGCCATTTTGCTGCTCCTCCATGTATTGGGCATCGTAGTAACCAAACGGGTAGGCCCATGCATGTGGCGGTCCGTCCATACCGAGCAACTTCCAGCCAATGTCGTCGCGATTTCCTCCGTAGGACGACATGCCGAATACGCCGAAGATCGTCAGGAACCGCGCGCCCTGAAAGAATGGCGTTCGCTCTTTTATTTTCAGATACTCATCCTGGTCTGCTTCATCGAGATCGGAGAAACGATCGGCGCCCGGGTATGCCTCCGCTATGCCGGACTGGAACTCGGCGAGCTGTATGCGCGCGAGTTCCAGCGAATCCGCCAAAAAGGTACCGAATGCTTTGTCGGCAAAGTAAACGGCGCCGGCTTCGGTTGCGCCTGGCGTGTCGGTCGTTGGCAGTATACGTGCCGCAACGGCAATGAATTCCCGAGCTTCTGCGCCGGTGATGTTCTCAAAAGCAGCGCCTTCATCCCGTGCGGTGCACGCGGCCTGGGATACAGCCACCAATGACGGTGCCGCCGCCCTCATCATGGTGGTGCCGACAAATGTACCGGACCCCTGCAAAAAAGTTCGCCGGGTCACTGCATCACTGAACATGGTATTCCCCCTGGAGAATCAGGACTGGAAAATTAACACAGGATTGCTGCTTTGGCCCTGACAATTGCTTATGAAAAGCGACCTCAACAGCTGGCTTGAGAACCGCTGACAGGCGCTACCCGGATCGAAATAAGCTAATTGACTGATATGATTGAAAAAAGGTCTGCTGCCGCTCCCCGGCGGCTATTCCGGACCGCGTAGATCGCCTAAAATGGCGCAAATAAATCATCAGGGGACAAGATGGGGCGACTGACAACACACGTACTCGACACGGCAAATGGCGTGCCCGGCAGTGGCATCAAGATCAGTCTGTTTTCTCTCGACGGCGGCCGCAACCTGCTGACGACTGCCGTTACCAACGATGACGGCCGCACCGATCGCCCGCTGCTCGACGAAGCAGCATTCAAAGCCGGAACATACGAACTCGAGTTTGCGGTCGGCGCGTATTTCGCAGCGGCCGGCAATAAGCTTGATGATCCACCGTTTCTCGACGATGTGGTTATTCGCGTTTCGCTGGCCGACGACGGCCACTATCACGTACCGCTCCTGGTATCGCCATGGAGCTATTCGACCTATCGCGGCAGCTGAATTGAGTCCTGATCGAAAAGCTCCGCATACCACGGTCCGTTTTGTGCTGGACGGCAAGATCGTCGAGCTTGGCAGTGTCGATCCAACACGGACTGTTCTGCAGTATCTGCGCGAAGATATTGGCCAAATGGGCACGAAGGAAGGCTGTGCCGAAGGTGATTGCGGGGCCTGCACAGTTGCAATGGCGGAGGTCGATGCAACGGCTAAGCATCTGCAGGTACGTGCGATCAATTCCTGCATCCAGTTTCTGCCGACGCTGGATGGTAAGGAGTTAATCACAGTTGAAAGCCTGCGCGGCCCGGATGGCGGCCTGCATCCCGTGCAACAGGCAATGGTCGACCGGCATGGTTCGCAATGTGGATTCTGCACGCCCGGATTCATCATGTCGCTCTTTGCATTGTTCAAAAACAATGCATCGCCGAGCCGCCGTGAGATTGATGACGCACTGGCCGGCAACCTTTGCCGTTGTGCCGCTTATCGGTCGATCATCGAAGCGGCCAACACGATGGGCAGCGATTACGGCGAACGGCAGAGGGCAGGGGGCTGGTTGCTGGAGCCGCATGCCGCGAACGCCAGGGCCGGCAGCGACGAAAAAAGCCGGGTCGATTTGCTGAATTCGCTGAAAAGCGACCACACATTGGCAGTCGAGAGTCACCACAGGAAATTCTTCGCGCCGCAATGCAGCGATGAGATGGCAAATCTTCTGCATGAGTACCCGGCAGCGACGATTCTCGCAGGCGGCACAGATGTTGGACTCCGGGTGACGAAGCAGCATCAAGAGCTCGAGGTCGTGATCTATACCGGCAGGGTCAGCGAACTTCGGGCGCAGGCAGTTTCAGACTCTCAGCTGGAGATCGGCGCGGCAGTTCCTTTGAGCGACGCTATGCAGCTAATCATCGAATACTTTCCAACGCTCGAGGAGCTGTTCCTGCGATTTGCCTCGCCGCCGATTCGCAATGCAGCAACGCTCGGCGGCAATATCGCTAACGGGTCACCGATAGGCGACTCGATGCCGGTATTGCTGGTACTGGACACGAGCCTGGTGCTCAGAAAAGATGATGGCCGCCGGACGCTGGCCCTCAGTGACTTCTACATCGATTATCAGCAGACTGCGCTGCAGCCAGGCGAGTTCGTGGAAAAAATTCTGATCCCATTGCCGGTCGACGGCGCACATGTCGAAAGTTACAAAGTGTCAAAACGATTTGACCAGGACATATCCGCGGTTTGCGGTGCTTATCAATTACTGCTCGATGGTGGCAATGTCGCCGACATCAAGATTGCCTATGGCGGCATGGCGGCAATGTGTAAGCGCGCGGAGCAATGTGAAAAAACACTGCGGGGGAAACCCTGGAACGAGGCGCTTCTGGATGAGGCCATGAACGCTCTCGACAGGGATTTCACCCCGCTGTCAGACATGCGATCAACGGCAGAGTACCGCCAGCGCATCTGCCGCAATCTCCTGCAACGCTTTTATCTCGACACCACGGGCGCCGGTGACGAACGGCTGTACAGCTATGGACGCTAGCGGCAAGCGCACTGCACCCAGGTCGGGTATCGTGGGCGCGGTCGGCTCGGCGATTCCGCATGAAAGCAGCGAGAAGCATGTTAGCGGCGAGGCAATATATACCGACGATATTCCCGAACCGAAGGGTCTGCTGCACCTGGCAGTCGGCATGAGCAGCAAGGCGCACGCCCGAATCAGCAGTATCGATCTCAGTGCCGTGCGCGCCGCGCCGGGCGTGATCGATGTCATGATCGCGGACGACATACCGGGCGACAACAACTACGGCCCGGTGATCGCCGATGATCCGGTATTGGCGCCGGGCCTGGTGCAATACGCCGGTCAGGCGGTGTTCGCGGTAGCCGCAATCACTGTCGAGCAGGCACGCAAGGCGGCGCAGCTCGGCCTGATCGAATACGAGGAACTGGAACCGATTCTGGATGCGCGCAAGGCACTCGCAGCCGGATCATTTGTTCTGCCGAGTGCTTCCATCAAACGTGGCGACAGCACTGCCGCAATTGCCAGCGCCGCGCATCGCCTGAAAGGCAGTGTCAGTGTCGGCGGACAGGACCACTTTTACCTGGAAGGGCAGATAGCGATGGCATTGCCGGCCGAGGACGGTGATTTGTTCGTCTACAGTTCCACGCAGCACCCGGGCGAGATACAGCAGCTCGTCGCCGCCGCGATCGGCAGGCAATCGAAGGATGTGGTCGTGGAGTGCCGCCGTATGGGCGGTGCTTTCGGCGGCAAGGAAAGCCAACCGGCGCTTATCGCCTGCATCGCAGGTTTGATGGCGCAGAAAACCGGCAGACCCTGCAAGCTTCGACTCGACCGTGACGACGACATGATCATGACGGGCAAACGGCACGATTTCGAGATCGATTACGACGTTGGCTTCACCGACAACGGCAGGATCGAGGGCATCGAGTTCATGTTTGCATCGCGTTGTGGAATGTCTGCCGACCTGTCAGGCGCCATCAATGACCGCACGATGTTCCATTGTGACAATGCCTATTTCCTCGAGAACGTAACCATCGTCTCGCACCGCTGCAAGACAAACACGGTGTCGAATACCGCGTTTCGCGGCTTCGGCGGGCCACAAGGTATGTTCGGCATCGAGTGCGTCGTTGATGATATTGCAAGACATCTGGGAAAAGATCCGCTTGATGTTCGCCGGGAGAATTTCTACGGCATCGGTGAGCGGGACACCACGCACTACCTGCAAACGGTTGACGACAATGTCATTCACGAAATCGTCGATGAGCTCGAGAAAAGCTCCGACTACCGCCGCCGGGTAGATGAAATCAGGCAGTTCAACCAGGCACACGAGCTCCTTAAACGGGGTATCGCGTTGACGCCGGTCAAGTTCGGCATTTCCTTCACTGCCACACATCTGAATCAGGCCGGGGCGCTGCTGCATATTTACGCGGACGGTACCGTGCATCTGAATCATGGCGGCACGGAGATGGGCCAGGGCCTTTTTACCAAGGTTGCCCAGGTGGTCGCCGAAGAACTGCAGATCGATATTGACCGCATCAAGATCACCGCCTCCGACACCAGTAAAGTGCCCAATGCGTCGGCAACCGCGGCGTCGAGCGGCTCCGACCTGAACGGCAAGGCAGCGCAGGCTGCTGCGCGTACCATCAGAAATAGACTGCTTAAGTTTGCAGCGGCTCATTACGCCGTTGCGGAAGATGAGGTCGTGTTCGAGAATAACGAAGTGCAGATCGGTGATCAGCGCGTTCCGTTTGAGAAGCTGGTTCACCAAGCCTGGTTCGCAAGAATATCACTGTCGGCGACTGGTTTTTACAGCACGCCGCAAATCAATTACGACCGATCGACATTCAGTGGGCGGCCGTTTTTCTACTACGCCTATGGCGCGGCGGTAGCGGAAGTCATCATCGATACGCTGACGGGTGAACACCGGCTGTTACGCGTCGATATTCTTCACGACTGCGGCAAGTCACTGAATCCGGCCATCGATATGGGGCAGATCGAAGGCGGTTTCATCCAGGGTGTCGGCTGGCTGACATCTGAGGAATTATGGTGGAACGCTGCTGGCGAACTGAAAACACATGCTCCCTCGACCTACAAGATTCCGACCTGTTCGGACCTGCCCGTCGATTTTCGCGTACGGTTGCTCGAATCAACGGCCAATCGCGAGGATACGATTCACCGCTCCAAAGCGGTCGGCGAACCACCGCTCATGCTGAGTCTTTCTGTCTTTTGTGCGATACGTGACGCAGTCGCGAGCGTCGGCGGCAATAACAGGGTCCCCGGCTTGCAGGCGCCGGCAACGCCGGAATCAGTCCTCAACGCCATCAGCGAGCAGCAGGCTGCGTCATGAATCAGTGGATTGACGATCTGTACAACCTGAGTTGCAACAATGAGTGCTGCGTTGTCGTCACGGTTGCCGGGGTTCGCGGCTCTGCCCCGCGGGAAATTGGCGCAAAGATGATCGTCACCGCCGGGGATACGATTGGCACGATTGGCGGCGGTCAACTGGAATATCAGTGCACGAGAATCGCCTGCGAACAGCTGCAAAAAAAGCACGACGATGGGCAACGGCTGCAGCGGCGTTTCCCGCTCGGCACGAACTGCGGCCAGTGCTGCGGCGGTATTGTCGAGGTCATGTTCGAGCGCATTGCATCGTCATCGATGGCGTGGCTTAAGGAACTGAAGCGATTACATGACGAGCGCCGTGCGGTCGTGGTGGTCACGCCGCGGAACGGTGAGACCGGCAGATACCTGGTCACTGAAGATCGCTGCATGCACTTTGAAAACAATGCCAGGTGTCCGGAGAAGATAATTTCCGTCGCGAGACAAATGATCATCGGTCATGCCAGCGCCACATTACAGGACAGTTTCCTG
Source organism: Gammaproteobacteria bacterium (assembly GCA_004357475.1). GTDB lineage: Bacteria > Pseudomonadota > Gammaproteobacteria > Steroidobacterales > Woeseiaceae > SZUA-117. The sequence continues at coordinate 12,563 of SMWE01000050.1, read as the reverse complement.
ATGGAGCCGATTTTGCAATGCGATTTTCACGTCGCAATCTTTGGCGCCGGTCACGTTGGAGCGGCAACCGTGGATGTTCTGTCGAGGCTCGATTGCAACATCCGCTGGATTGACGCCCGCCGGAATATTTTTCCAGCGAGGCTGCCGAATAACGTAACGGCAGTGGAATCCGGGAATCCGGCAGACGAGGTCGCAGCGATGCCGCAGGGGACGAATTACCTGGTCATGACACACAGCCACGCATTGGACTACGAGATATGCGACCAGGTGTTGCGGCGCGGGGATTTTGCCTACTGCGGACTCATTGGCTCGCGCTCGAAGCGCCGGCGCTTTGAACGAACCATGCGCAAACAGGGCAAGTCTGATTCATTGCTGGTGCGCCTGACCTGCCCGATCGGCGTGCCAGGCATTGAAAGCAAGAAACCAGCAGACATTGCAGTGGCAGTCGCCGCCGATTTATTGCGCGTAAGGGATGCGGCCGGGGCCGCAAAACAGGACAATGACAGGATTCCCGAACCAGTAAACGATAACGTGCGCGTAATATAAAGAGTTCGAAGACGCTACATGGAAGCATACATAGTCGACTGGCTGAACCTGCTCGCCAGGTGGGTGCACTTCATTACCGGCATCGCCTGGATCGGCTCGTCGTTCTATTTCATCTGGCTGGACGATCATCTTGAGGCCCCGAAAGAAGCTACGGACGAGGAAAAGGGTGTTGGCGGCGAATTATGGTCGGTGCACGGCGGCGGCTTTTATCACTCACAAAAATATCACGTAGCGCCACGAATCCTGCCGGAGACCCTGCACTGGTTCAAATGGGAGGCATATACGACCTGGATAACGGGCATGTTCCTGTTGATCCTCGTGTACTGGTACGGCGCCGGGGTTTTCCTCATCGATCCATCGGTTGCCGATTTATCGGTGCCACTTGCTGTCGGCATCGCAGCGCTATTTCTTGTTGGTGGCTGGGTAATTTATGACTTGCTGTGTAAATCGCCGCTGGGCAAAAACGACAATGCATTCAGTGCGGTATTAATGGTGTTGATTACTTTGCTCGCGTATGGGCTGTGCCAGTTATTCAGCGGCCGCGGCGCCTATATTCATTTCGGCGCAGTACTTGGCACGATAATGGCTGCGAATGTCTTTTTCGTCATTATTCCGGGCCAACGCAGGATGGTAGACGCCGCTGCCCTCGGACAGCTACCGAATCCCGAGGATGGCATCAAGGCCAAGCAACGGTCTGTGCACAACACCTACTTCACGCTGCCGGTGCTGTTCGTAATGACCAGCAATCATTACGCGTTAACCTTTGCGCACGAATATAATTGGGCAATCCTGGTTGCCATATCACTCGCTGGTGCATTGATACGCGTGTACTTTGTCGCCCGCCACAAAGGCAAGGCATCGCCGCTGCCCGTCATCATTGCGGGCCTTATTTTGCTCCTGGTCGCAGCGGTTATCGTGCCCAAATCCCGTGCCGCGATCACCGGGACGGTAACGCTCTCGATGATTCGCCCGGTCATCGAGAGTCGCTGCACGACCTGTCATTCGCGAAATCCAACGCATATTGCGTTTCCCGCCGCGCCATCCGGCGTGATGCTGGATACCGATGAGGATATCGACTCGGAGGCGCTGCGCATTCACCAGCAAACCGTGGTGCTCAAGGCAATGCCGATTGGCAATCTGACCCGGATCAGTGATGAGGAACGGGCATTGATCGATGCCTGGTACCTAAGTCGCGTGCAACAAGAATGAGCGCTCAGAAGTACCCAAGAGACCTGGCTGGCTACGGCGCCAATCCGCCGCAGGTCAACTGGCCTGGGGGCGCGCGCATCGCCGTGCAGTTCGTTATCAATTACGAAGAGGGCGCCGAGAGCTGTGTGCTGCACGGTGACGAGGCGTCCGAGGCGTTTCTCTCCGAAATCGTGGCCGCGACTCCGATTCCCGGGCAGCGGAACATGAACATGGAATCACTCTACGAGTACGGCGCACGCGCGGGATTCTGGCGTCTGCATCGACTGTTCAGGAGCAGGAAAATGCCGGTGACCGTGTTCGGTGTTGCAATGGCGTTGCAGCGCAACCCGGCGGTGGTTGATGCGATGTGGGAGGCAGACTGGGAAATAGCCAGTCACGGATATCGCTGGATCGACTACCAGTTCGTCGACGAGCGTACGGAGCGCGAACATATGCAGAAGGCGATCGAGATTCATCACGAGGTGACTGGCGAACGCCCGCGTGGCTGGTACCTGGGCCGTTGCAGCCCTAACAGCCATCGCATCGCCGCCGAGGAGGGTGGCTTTGCTTACAACGCGGACAGCTATGCCGACGATCTTCCGTATTGGGATCGCTCGCACGGTGAGCCTCAGTTGATGGTGCCCTATACACTCGACGCCAACGACATGCGCTTTGCGACGCCACAGGGTTTCAACTCGGGCCAGCAGTTTTATGACTACCTCAAGGATACATTCGACGTACTCTACGCCGAGGGCGAGTCGCAGCCAAAGATGATGTCAGTTGGCCTGCATTGCCGGCTTGCCGGACGTCCCGGCCGCGCCGCTGCGCTTGCAAGATTTCTCGATTACATTCAAACGCACGAGCAGGTCTGGATCGCCCGGCGCATCGATATTGCGAATCACTGGCGGGAATTTCATGCCGCAGACGTATGACCAGTTTGTCGACCGCTATGGCGGAATATATGAAAACTCCACCTGGGTTGCCGAGGAGACTTATGCTGCGGCTGCCGACGTTTGGGATGCAGGTCAACTGGCGAATATATTCGCAAGCTGCGTCGACGAAGCGGCGCATGATCGCAAGTTGACACTCATTCGCGCCCATCCGGATCTCGCCGGAAAAGCGGCCATTGCCGGTGACCTGACGGAGGAATCGAATGATGAGCAGTCGTCTGCCGGCATTGATCGGTGCACGTCGGAAGAATATGCACAGTTCCAGTTGTTGAATGCGCAGTACCTGGAAAAGTTTGACTTTCCGTTTGTTATGGCAGTCAGGAATAGTAATCGCGGTGACATACTCAGAACATTCGCACAACGGCTTAAGAACGGTGACAAAACCGAATTTGCAACCGCAATCGCAGAGATACACAAGATTGCACGATTGCGTTTAGCAGTAATGGACAAGCCATGACCGATCAATCGCAGAATCCTTTTCATGCCTGGGTAAGACTTGAGCAACCAAGGCTTGGGAGCTGCGTGGTTTATGCCACCGACGAATTCTTCGCGGCCAGGGAGCGGCTGATCGAGCCCCAGGATCCGGTTTTCATCGAGGGCAAGTTTGACCATCACGGCAAGTGGATGGATGGCTGGGAGAGTCGCCGCAAACGGTCGGAAGGGCACGACCATTGCATTATCCACTTAGGGATCCCCGGAGTCGTGCACGGCGTCGATATTGATACCAGCTACTTCACGGGAAACAATCCGCCGTCGGCATCCCTTGACGCCTGCGTGAGCGACGCGACGCTGCCGGACGAGGATACCGGGTGGCAGGAATTGCTGCCGGCCGTGGATTTGCAGGGTGACTCGCATCATTTTCTCGCAATCGAAAACGACAATGCGTTTACGCACCTGCGCCTGAACATCTACCCGGACGGCGGCGTGGCGAGGCTACGGGTTTACGGCGAAGTGCGTCCCGACTGGGACCAGGTGGACAGGAATGAGGTCATCGATCTTTTCGCGATTGAGCACGGCGGTCGTGCGATTCTATGCAGCGATCAGCACTTCGGCACCAAGCATAATCTCAATTTCGCCGGTCGCGGCGTGAATATGGGAGATGGCTGGGAAACCGCGCGGCGCCGCACACCAGGTAACGATTGGGTCGTATTGCGGCTCGGTCATCCAGGCCGCATAGAAAAAGTCGAAATCGATACCGCTCACTTCAAAGGCAACTATCCGGACCGGGCCGAGCTGCGAGCGGCGTTGGTCACCGACGAGAGTAACCTGGAATCATCCAGCGCGGCATGGCCGGTTTTGCTGCCCGAGACTAAACTGGATATGGACAAGCAGCACTTTTATACAGACCAGTTGCAGGACGTCGGTGTCGTTTCGCACGTGCGGCTGAACATATTTCCGGACGGCGGGATCAGCCGCGTTCGCCTGTACGGAAAAATCGCGGTCGGCGATGCTCGATCATGACCGAATCGGTGATCAGGCCGGTGCCGGTAACGGCTGAGCGATTCGCGCAATATGGTGACGTCATTCATGCCTCAACGGCAGCGAAGGCGGCCATGAACGATGCGCGATTCGAGCGCTTCCATGATCTTGCGAAAATCGATGTCGAGTCAGCCGGGGGGCGAACGGCAATCAGTATTGCGCGCTGTAAGGCTGCAACGACCTTCCCCCATCGCTTCGACATGGTGGAACGTCATCCGCTTGGCAGCCAGGCGTTTATTCCGCTCTCGCCGTTCTCTTTCATCGTTGTCGTAGCGCCTGCAGGTGAAGCGGTCGATCCAGCGGATCTGCGCGCGTTCGTGACCAATGGCAGGCAGGGTATTAATTACCACAGAGGTGTATGGCACATGCCAATGATCGCGATGGAGGCCGGCCAGGAATTCCTTATCGTCGATCGTCTGCCTGCCAGGGATAATTGCGAAGAGTTCATCCTCGGTGACCCGATTACGCTGGAGGAACCATAACGAAAATGGCTGACAGGAAGGCGTTCCGCGCATCAATTTTGCATTGTCTTGGCGACCCGGGCGAGAAGGATGACCCGGCAGCCATGGAATACTTCGCAGACGGGCTGCTGATCGTCGAGGATGGCCACGTCGCCGCGCTCGGCGATGCGAAACAGATGCTCGGCGGACTCGCCGGCGATATCGAATTAACCGAGCACAGCGGCAAACTTATCGTACCCGGATTCATTGACTGCCACGTACACTTTCCGCAAGTGGACATCATCGCGTCGCACGGCGAGCAATTGCTTGACTGGCTGGCGCGCTATGCCTATCCGGCGGAGGAGGCATTTGCCGATGCCGAACATGCGCATGCGGTTGCCGGGTTTTTTGTCGATGAACTTCTGCGGAACGGCACTACTACCGCGCTGGTGTTTCCGAGTGTACATCCGCAGTCGGTCGACGCGATTTTCAAGGCAGCAGACAAGCGTGGCATGCGACTGCTGTCAGGCAAGGTTCTCATGGATGAGAATTGTCCGGAAGCTCTGAGGGACGACCCTGAGTCTGCCTATGCGGACAGCCGGCAGCTGATCGAGAAATGGCACGGCAAGAATCGTCTCGGTTATGCGATTACGCCGCGGTTTGCGGTCACCTCGAGCGAAGCGCAACTGAAGGTCGCCGGCAAGCTGGCCCGGGAGTTTCCCGATGTACATGTGCACACGCACCTGGCGGAAAACCACGATGAAGTTGAACTGGTCGCGAAAAAGTTTCCCTGGAGTCGCAGTTATCTCGATGTTTACGAGCAACTGGGACTGGTCCGTGAGCGGTCTGTTTTCGCCCACTGCCTGCACCTCGATGATCAGGACCGGGAGCAATTGGCAAAACTCGGAGCTGCAATCGCGTTTTGTCCGACCTCAAACCTGTTTCTTGGCAGCGGCCTGTTCGATCTGCGTGCAGCGCGCGACTTATGTATCCGGACGGGAGTTGGCACGGATGTGGGAGGCGGCACCAGCCTGAACATGTTCAGAACCCTGAGCGAGGCGTACAAGGTGCTGCAACTTCAGGGGCAGTCATTGCCGGGTTCCAGGGCCTTGTATCTCGCGACTTTGGGCGCTGCCAATGCGCTTTATCTGGATGACAGGATCGGCAACTTCATTACGGGCAAGGAAGCGGACTTCGTGGTGCTCGATTACTCTGCGTCATCGATTACCCGGCGCCGCCTGTCACACTGTCAGGATATTACGCAAAAACTCTTCGCACTGATTATGCTCGGCGACGATCGATCGATCGCCGAAACCTATGTAATGGGCACATTGATGTCGTAGGAGCCCGGCCCTCCGGGCGACAAACACTGAAGGGCATGTTTATAAAACATGCCCTTCAGTGTTTGCTAAAGTCGAATCAACCGCTCCCAATGAAAAAATTTCGCCCGGTAGGCCGGGCTCCTACGTAACGTTGCTACAATTTTCGAGCCTTGACCAGCGCTTCCAGCCGCTCAATGACCGGGAGAATTTCCGGTTTGTGATCCCGCAGTTCTGTCAGGGACAAGCCGCTCAATTCATAAGGCAGGATCAGCCAGTCGGCTGTCTCGTGCACATAAAAATCTGGAGCACGAATGGTCTTTTCGGTGGGCCGGTACCAAACCGTCGCAATGCGTATGTCGTGGGGCAGATTTCGTCGCGATTTTTTGGACAAGGCTTTGATGACGGCGTTGACACTTGATCCAGTACTGTAGACATCGTCGACGATCAGCATCGAATGTTCGGCGCAGACACGTTCGTGCAAATAACGCAGGCCGTGTACGCGTATCGCGCCTGCCTTGTCGACCATTTTCGAATAGTCTTCCTGACCACGATAAGAAGTCCGGATTGCGATGTGATCCGTCTTGCAGCCGAGAAAATCAAGCCCTTCCTGAACCGCAATACCCACTGCGCTGCCCCCGCGCCACAGACCGACCAGGAAATCAGGCATGAACCCTGAGTTGATGACGTTGACCGCGAGTTGGAAAGAATCCAGCAACAATTCATTGGCGGCAATATAGGATTTGTTCATTTTTGTTCTTGTAATTTTGACCGTGTAGTATTGCCCGCAGCCATCTTGCGACCATTATAACGACGATTGTAACGCCACACAGGCTAACCCATGGACAAGACCATAATCTCCGCACAGGAACTCCTTGAGGATTCTTTTCGGCTCGGCGTGAAAGTTCTTGAAAGCGGATTCGAGCCAACGATGATCATCGCGATCTGGCGGGGTGGTACGCCGGTCGGCATGGCGTTGCAGGAAATCCTCGCCTACCGCGGCATCGAAGCCGACCATATTGCGATCCGCACCTCATCTTATACCGGTGTTGACCAGCGCGGCGCAGTGGCAGTGCATGGCCTAAATTACATGGTCAAGAAAGTCTCCTGCGACGATCGCGTGCTTGTCGTCGATGACGTGTTTGATACGGGGAATACGATCAAGGCGGTTATCGATGAGATAACGATGCGCGCGCGCGGCAACACGCCCGGAGATATGCGCGTTGCGGTGCCGTGGTACAAACCGACAAGAAACAAGACGGATCTCGTTCCCGATTACTACATCCGCGAAACGGCAGAGTGGCTGGTATTTCCACATGAGCTGGATGCACTCACGCCAGATGAAATGCGACTGGTCCGGCCAAAATTATACGCAATCATTCACGGATTCCGGTCTACTGCCGCTTAGAGCGCAGCGGCTTCTTACCAGTGCAGACGCCAGCCGCTGCCAACTGAGGCACTGCGGCGGCGCTTGCGCATACGGGCGTGCAGCGCCGCGCGTTTGTCGGCCAGCCATTCTTCGCGCTCTACGTGCGGGTCCTGGCCTTTCTCCTTGCGACGCGCTTCCTCTGCCTTGCGGAAGGTGCAGAATTCTTCGTAAGACTCGATCTCGGCGCTGAGTTCGCGGATGATGATTTCCACGTAAATGGCGTCGTCGAGAAAGCCGAGGCCCGGCACATGATCCGGAATCAGGTCTTCGGGATCGCAGAAATAGACCAGGGCGCCCAGAACGCGATTACGTTCTTTCTCGCTCAGCTGCCACTCTTCGTCGCTAATCATGTTAATCACCACTTCCAGCTTGGTCAGCCGAGCGGCGATAAATTCGGGCAGGTCAGTTGATTTTGCGTCACTGATCAATTGCCTTGCAGCAGCTTCGATAGAAGCGTTGGATTCCCCGCCTTCCATTGCCGATTTTGCTTTATCGACGATTTCCTGGAAGTGCTCGAGATCCTGATCGCTTAATGTAAAGGTAATTTCAAGTGGCATGACTAACCGTCCTTATTTTGAATTCAGATTTCTGGACCAGGCAGGATGCTGCGATGGCGGTTACTGCTCGCCGTGCGCCACCTGCAATCGCTCACTGTGGCCCGCAAGTCCTTTGTATCGATTGCTTATTTCTTTGTTTAACTGTGCGGCCCGGGAGGGTGAACACTTCGGATTGTATACGGATCGGACAGGATCGGCCATTTCGATTGGCAGTTTCACCGCAATCCATGCCTTGATGCCACGCAGCCGGCCCACCATACTGCGCCTTTTTCCGGGCAGGCAGAGGAAATACTGTGCCCCAGGCGGATCCGTTTGCGGTAATAGAAACCGAGGCCCCTCAACTGGACGATAGCGCAGTTCTGCAGCTTGTGCGGGAGCATTACGGCCTTGAGGCACGGCTCGAAGCCCTGCTGAGCGAGCGCGATCAGAATTTTCTCTTGCGATGTGACGATGGCCGTCAGTTTGTTGTGAAAATCGTCAACGCAGCCGAGGATCCGCTTGCCACAGATTTTCAGAGTCAGGCGCTGCTGTACCTGGAAGCGCACCTGGCAAACAATGACTGCCCAATCAATGTTCCGCGAATATTGCGAACCACAGGCGGCAGAACGCACCTGCCAGTAACCTCAGCCGGCGCACAACATGTGATGCGAGTCATCACTTACCTGGCCGGCATTCCATTGGGCAACACGCCGGCATCGCCGGTCCTGTGCCGCCGCCTGGGTGCCTGCCTGGCACATTTAGGGAGGGCGCTGCACGGATTTGATCATCCGGGCAGCGATCATGGTTTGCTCTGGGATATGCAACAGGCGTTGCAGTTGCGCAGGATAATTGAGCACGTTTCCGACCGGGATTTGCGACGGGATGTTGCGCAGACTTTGGACGATTTTGAAGCTCATGCTTTGCCGCAATTCAAGGATGCCCGGTCGCAAGTCATTCACAGCGATCTTAACCCGGAAAATGTACTGATCGATCCCAACGATCGCTCGAGCATAACCGGCGTTATAGATTTCGGTGACATGCTAAAGGCGCCGCTGATCGTCGACGTGGCCATCGGCGCGTCCTACCTGCGTGCAACGGCTGGGAATCCGCTGGCAGGGATCGCGGAATTCCTCGTGGGTTATCACTCCGTAACGCCGCTGGAAATATCTGAAATCGATATGCTTTTCGATCTGATCCAAGCACGACTGGCTACGTCGATCTCCATCCTGTCCTGGCGGGCGACACTGCGTGGCGCAGACGATCCGTACCTGGCCGGCGTAGTGGCGTCGCAGAGTAGTGCCGCCGAATTCCTGAAGATTCTCCGGCAATTGCCACGCGAAAACGTGCAGCAGACGTTCAGGCAGATTTGTGCGTCAACTCAACCGCTGACGTAGGGGTTGAATCCGCCGGCCTCTGCCGGTTCAGATTCCTCTTCATCATCATCGTCGACGAGGACCCGTCGCAGCGCCCGCACGCTGACCAGTGACAGATGCTCATTATCGGCGTAATCGTGTAACGGCTGGACGGTGACATCCTCTGGCCGGCTCAGTTTTGGTAAATCCTGGCCGCTGTCGACAATTGCCTGTAATTCATCGTCCTCGATAATTTCGAAATAACCAGTCGCCGGGTCCCTGGCGAGTACGCCCTCAACGGTTGTCTTTGCCGCCTCTTCAATGGCCTTTCGGTTTTTCGCATCATTCGACGACAGTATCTGTTTCAGAATCTGCGTACTGACAAGTTCAAGCACTGCGTTTTCCGTGGAATCTGCCGGGACGGAACGAACCTGTCCATCCGCTTTGATTTTCGACGGCCGCCGGACCAGGACTCTCACTGACTTGTCGTCACTCATTTTTTAATTCTGTGCCATGCCGGGCCGGGGGCCTATCGACTGCATCACACAACGCTTTGAAGCGAAAGAAACTGACGGGACTGAGGGAGCTGCTTCAAGGGGATTTTCCGGCCGCAATATCAGCGGTGTGAAAAAATAACCACCTGCGGCCCAGCTGATCGCCAAAAGCTGTGGAACAGGTCCCAGAATCAGTAGCTTGCGCCCATTACAATTGCACATATTCCGGTATTTGGGCCGCATCCGGGCCCTGAGAGTTACGGTGTGATAAACCTCGATGTCGTCTTGTCAATTCTGCTGGCTTTCAGCGCGGTTGGCTACCTGGTGCTTGCGATGCGCATGCTGGGCGGTCAGCGCGCAATTGGCAGCCTGGCAATGGGCGTGACCTTCCTGATGATCGCTTTGTGGGTCCTCGGTGGAGCAATCGAATTGCTGGCGCCTTCATTGCCGGTCTTCATGCTCGGCAGATTCGGGCACTATATCGGCACCGGCCTGGTCCCTGTCGGTATCCTGGTATGCTTCCGCGAGTACACGGGAAGCCAGACCTCCAGGACCACGATAGCCGCGTTGCTGATCATTCCAGTATTGTCGCTCGTGATCGCAGCAACAAATTTCTGGCACCAGTTCATGTGGTTTTACCCGGCCACCAATGCTGCCGGCGAGTTCCTGACCCGACCGGTGGCCTGGGGACCTTATTTTCTCTTTGTGCACGCGCCCTTCGGTTACCTGGTTGTCGGCGCCAGCATTCTGACGCTTCTGCTGCATAGTTCAGCGGTCGCCCCGGCGCACCGTCGCGGATTGTTTCTCATCGTCGGTTCTGCAATAGCCCCGTCCATCACCGCTGTCTTTTACGATACCGGCGTCGGGCCCGACACGATTTCGATATTGCCGCTCGTTTTCGCATGGATGCTGCCGATCTATGCCTGGCTGCTTCTCCGTGAACAGATCATCGACTTCAGTCCGATCGCGTACGAGACTGTGTTTCAGAATATGCAGGACCCGGTTATCGTGGTTGACAACAATGAACGTGTCATCGGCTTGAATCACGGAGCTGAGATACTGCTGAACATTTCCGAGCGTGAGGCGCTGCGAGAGTCCCTTGACAAAGTGTTTGGCGAAGAGGTGCCGGAAGTGCACGCTGCCCTTAAAACCGGACTGCCACAGAAAATGTTGACCTATACCGGCCGTTTCCTGCACTTGCAGGTGACCCCGATCGCTACCAATAAGGGAACGGCGCGAAACGGTCGTGTGTTGATGTTTCGCGATGTCAGCGACGTAGAGAAAGCGCAGCGGGAAGTGCAAACCAGTGAAAAACTTCTGCGCACGCTGATCGATCATTCCCTTAACGGCATCATTCGACTCAGCTGGATCCCGGTGGATGGTGATCAGGACCATAATGAACTTTGCTGCATATTTGCGAATGCCGCAGCCGGTCGTTTCCTTGATGTTGAACCGGACGAGATGATTAACTGTTCCGCGGCGGACGTGGTCAGGCTGTTTTCGAAGGGCATGGAAACCGAGAACGCGAATTCGCTGCTAGAGCGGTTCCTTGAAGCAGCGCAGAACGGAACGCTGTTCGAAACGGACGTAAGGGCCGATGTGGATGGGGAAGCACGGTGGTTGCACGTGATCAGCGAACCGGTGGGCGAGGATGTGGCGGTAACGTTCATTGACATCACTGACGACAGGGTAAAGGAATTGCAGATGGAATCGATCGCCCTGTGCGATCCGTTAACCGGCGTCCTGAACCGGCGCGGATTCGAAAAACAGGCGTCCCGCCTGTTATCAGAAAGCGCGGACGACGCAACCGGCGCACTGCTCTTTGTCGATCTGAATGACTTCAAAAAAATCAACGATCAATGTGGCCATGAAATCGGTGACCAGTTACTGAAAATTGCCGCGGAAAGGCTCAGGAGCAGCCTCCGATCCTGCGATATTATTGGCCGTCCCGGCGGTGATGAGTTCGTGGCACTCGTGCCGGACGTCACGGGAGAGGTTGCCGAGAAGCTGGCAACACGGCTGACTAATGCTCTTGAACAGCGCTACTTTATTGGCGAAGAAACGCTGGACTGCGCTGCGGCGATTGGCCTTGCGCTCTATCCTGAACATGCCAGTACGCTGACCGGTCTGCTGCGCGCCGCAGACCAGGCGATGTATCGCGCCAAGGCACGCTGCCGCGGCGTGGTCGACATTGATGGGACCGATCTGCTTGAGAAGGCCGTCTGATAAATCAGCCCATCTGGCTCACCGCTGTAATAAACTCCGTGTGCAGGCGGTCTGATCGACTGTCCAGTAAAGGAGTATCTGTCATGGCATTTGGCCGCAACCTGATTTACGTCGTATTCCTGGCGCTTTTGCTCGGAACGATGATCCTGTCGCATTCGAACCGCGCCATCGCGGAAGACTACGCGGCGCTGCCAGCGAGCGCGGAGCTGACCACGCCTCTGAAGAGCGGCGACCGGGCGCCCAAATTTACCGTCCGCACTGTCGATGATAAACCCTATGTGTTTGATCCGGACAATCTTGAAAACCCGACCATACTGATCTCGTTCCGGGGCGGCTGGTGCCCCTACTGCAACATGCATCTTTCCGAGTTGCGCACCGTTATTCCCGAGATCAGGGAGAGCGGCTACGACGTACTGTTTCTCAGCAATGACAGGCCTGAACTTCTTTATTCGAGTCTGAAGCAGGAAACGCAGGACGACATCGACGGGCTGGACTACGTCATCCTTTCTGACGCGGATATGAACGCAGCCATGGCGCTTGGTACGGCCTTCAGAATCGACAAGGGTCTGACAGATTACCTGGAACAAAAAGGGCGGGATGTCGC
>SMWE01000049.1 GCA_004357475.1 Gammaproteobacteria bacterium | reverse complement strand
CTTCCACCGTCAATTGCCAATTCTGGTGGAGGGGGTAGGATTCGAACCTACGTAGGCTTAGCCAGCAGATTTACAGTCTGCCCTCGTTGACCGCTTGAGTACCCCTCCGCGGACACAAGCCGGGTATTGTCTAATCCTCCCACCAACCTGTCAACACATAAACCATTGTTTTTTCATTGCCCGGATCTCACCTGATTTTGCCTGACATCCTTAATGGAGGCTGGTTTCAGCCGGCTTCCTCAGGGTCCGCCGCCCAGTGCCATGGTTCGTAGATAAATCCGCACGGATTGTCCCTTGGGTAAGTCATCGAGAAGCCGAAAGCCCCGGCATTTTTCCCCAACCAGGCAAACGCGTCGGATGCTTCGAACTCCTCGGTCAGTGGCCGGCTCCCCGGTGTCGCGATATCGACGGCGCCACCGCTGTGGTGCTGACTAAATCCGGGTGCGGCATTGACCTCGAGTATCTCCTCGATGCCCTGACCTGCCTCGAGCTTGTCGCGGATCAATTGTGCCTGGTATTCGAGACTCCGGAATCCCGACACAATCAGGAGACGTATGCCCTCGCCACTCGCCGCCTCAACCATTTGCTGCCACCGTGCCGCCGTAGCCAGAGTCAGCCTCTGCATTCGCCCGACCAGGTTCGGCCCTGCATCGACCAGGTCCGTTGCCTCGGCGTAATATGGCAGACATCGATCCTGACCGTAGTCCGCCGGAATGCCCAGTTCCAGGTGCAGCTTCCGGTGCGCGTCGCTCAACATGATTGTAGGGTACCTCTAAAAAGAATCCAACGATGTCACAGGACAGAATATTTGCAGAAATGGGAGCAAAGGCCGGGTCCTTCGAATTTAACGATGAGGTCGCCGACGTGTTTCCCGATATGCTGCGGCGTTCGATCCCCGGCTACGCGGCGTCCATTGAGGCGATAGGCACGCTTGCGTCCCGCTATGTGCAGCCCGGCAGCAGATGTTACGACCTCGGATGCTCGCTCGGCGCCGCCACGCTCGCAATGCAACAGAATATCTCCGTACGCGGATGTCAAATCATCGCCATTGACCTGGCGCCGGCAATGATTCGGCGATGTCGCGAATTTATCGCTGCCAGTGACAGCAACGTCGATGTTTCGATTATTGAAGACGATGTGCGACAGATAACCATCGAGCAAGCCTCGATGGTGGTAATGAATTATACACTGCAGTTTCTGTCGCTTGCAGAACGCGATGCGATGATTGGTAACATATTTGATGGCCTGAACGAGGGCGGCATCTTCGTGCTTTCGGAGAAAGTATTAGACGAGGACGAAGAGGTAGAGAAACTTCTGGTTGAGATGCATCATGAATTCAAGCGGCGAAACGCATACAGCGATCTCGAAATCAGCCGCAAACGTACGGCACTCGAAAACGTCCTGATACCGGAGACCATAGCCACGCATCGAACCCGACTGGGAAATGCAGGATTCCGCCATGTCGGCATCTGCCTCAGGCAGTTTAATTTTGTCTCGATCATTGCGACCAAATAACGGTGACTGACTGCAACGACTTTTTTGACAGCCTTGATCGAGCTGGACTCGGTTCATGGCGGTCGCCGCTTTCGCCCCTGCTGCAAAATCGTTTCGCTGACAGCGCTCATGGTGATATCAGCAAATGGCGCGCGGTCATCGCCAGGCTACCTGACATCGCAGACACAACCGCCATCCTCAATTCCCCTGCTGTGACTGCCGAGGGTCCATCGGTCGATGCAGCACTGACAAACGAAGTCAGGGATTTGTTGCTGCAACTTAAGCCCTGGCGTAAAGGGCCGTTCAATATTCACGGCATAAACGTGGATGCTGAGTGGCGGTCCGATCTCAAATGGGACCGTCTCAAGAATGAGATCGCCCCACTTGCTGATCGGCGTATACTTGATGTCGGCTGCGGCAATGGCTACTACGCTTTGCGCATGATGGGCGGCGGCGCTCAATTGGTTGTTGGTATCGATCCGATGCTGTTATACGTATTCCAGTTCCTGGCGTTAAATCACTTCCTGGCCGTTCCATCTGTTTATGTGCTGCCGTTGCGATTACGCGAATTGCCCGACGCACAGAATTTTTTCGACACGACGTTTTCGATGGGTGTGCTTTACCACCAACGGGAGCCGCTCGAGCACCTCGCGGAGCTGCACGCAACATTGCGCCCAGGGGGCGAGCTGGTCCTGGAGACGCTGATACTTCCCGGCGCCGGATCACTGGTGAGCGAACCTGAAGATTGTTATGCACGCATGCGCAATGTTTGGCATTTGCCAACCGCGACTGCGCTCGAAGAATGGCTGCGTCAGGCCGGATTCCGTGACATCAGGCTCGTTGACGTCACGGTCACCACGGTCGATGAACAGCGCAGTACGGAGTGGATGCCATTCGAATCCCTGGCAGAGGCGCTCGATCCGGACGATCCGAGCTGCACCATCGAAGGTCTGCCTGCGCCAGCCAGAGCGCTCGTAATCTGCAAATCCCGGTAAGCCTCGGCAGCACCGATGCTGCCAGTACTTGACTATCGGTTAGTTGCTTTATAAATTTCTGATCGAACAGAAATAAGAGAAATATGATGAACCTGTCACCCGCTGTTGAAAAATACGTCCTGCACTGGGGCGAGATGGGCACCCGCTGGGGCACAAACCGGACCGTCGCACAGATACAGGCTCTCCTCTATTTGTCGCCCCGGCCGCTGCGTGCTGATGAAATCGTCGATTACCTCTCGGTCGCCAGGTCCAATGTCAGCACCAGCATCCGTGAACTCCAGAGTTTTGGTCTCGTCAAGATGACGCATATGCTCGGCGACCGCCGCGATTATTTCGAATCGCTGAGCGATGTCTGGGAATTGTTTCGCGTAATCATCGAACAGCGCAAACAACGCGAACTTAATCCAACGCTCTCGATGCTCCGAACCTGTGCGGTAGAAGTTGCTGCAGAAAAGGACACGGACGAAGTCACCAAACAGAGAATTCGCAACATGCTCAAGTTCGTGGAAACCACTAGCAACTGGTATGAACAAATTAAGGAGATACCGACACCCACGCTGCAGAAGGTAATGAAACTCGGAGCGAAAATTACAGGATTTCTCGATAAGTGAGGCACGATGTCGAATTCACCAGACATCCTGCTGGTTTACGACAAGGAATGTCCCGCCTGTAATTACTACTGCAATCTCGTACGAATCCGCGAATCGGTCGGCAACCTGGTTTTGGTCGATGCGCGCGATGGCGGCCCGGTGATGGACGAAATTACGGCTACTGGCCTCGACATCGATCAGGGCATGGTACTCAAAGTCGGCGACAACCTTTATTACGGATCGGAGGCGATACATTCACTCGCGCTGATGAGCACACGATCCGGAATATTCAATCGCCTGTGTTATTTTTTCTTCAGATCTGAAAAGACATCGGCCGTCCTGTACCCGGTGTTGCGATTATGCAGGAATCTCCTTTTGAAAATCCTGCGCAAATCGAAAATCAATAACCTGCAAGCTGCCAATAACGACCGCTTCTGATCGTTGTCACTCGGTCTGTACAGGCGTGCATCCCGATACCGTTTGTAAAGATTCCATTTCCGGCGCCCTCAGGAACCAAATTGCGCCATCTGCCGAAGCCGCGTCCGGGCCCCCGTAAACTGCACGGGGGATTCGATAAAAATATCCGCCGGCCACATAGTCTCCGGTAACTGCTTCTCCATTAACACACTCACTGCCCCGGTACGTGCCTGCGACCAGATAGCCCTCCCGGGTTGTCGACGACTGTTGCCAGCCTTGGCTCGCAAACGGATCGATTTTCATGAGCCAGGTGCGAGCGCCGCTGCCAGGGTCGGCACGGAGTTCCTTTGCCGATAATCCGATGTCGTTCGGGCTTTCGGACAATGGCGTCCAGCTGACCAGGTCGCTGCTCAATATGAGGGGTGTCTGAATAACGGCGTCCGGGTCAGCTTCGTCCAGAAAATACAGGAGTGAAGCTCCTCGCGAGGTCTGCATTCGCAGGCCGGTCGAGCCCGGTGGAATGTAGGCGTACCCGCCCGGGCCCAGCGTGAGACCACCGAGTACGATCTCGCCCTCAAGCACAAATATCTCGACACTTTTGCCGGGCGATGCGCCGGTTGTGAATTGCCAGTCGGCCGGCAGCAAAATACGGTTACTCGAGCGCCGGGTTCGCGGATCGCCGGCAAGTTGCTTCGCGCGCACACCGGGCAGCTCTGCAATGAATATGTCGGGTAGTTCTTCGACCTGGAGGAATGCCGGATATGGCGTTTGCGGGGCGCTCGCCGCGCAAGCGGCAAGATTTGACAGTAACGCCAGGCACAGGGCCCTCGGCAATGCATTGCAACTAATGTTCAGATTGCATCCAGACACAATCGACTCCATCCAACACCATATGAATAATCAACCCGAGACCGAGTATTCGCAGTCTCGGCCAGAACGAGACGGCAGCGTAAACGGCGATTGCCGGATACTGATGCAGCGGATGAAATCCGATGCTGCAGCGACCGGGATCGACTACCGGATCTGCCAGCAAATGATCCACATCCACCATCATGGTCGCAACCATCATGATCCATGCCCTGAGGAAGTTCTGCCGGAAGAACACGCCAGCCACAGCGGCAGGTACTAACAAGTGCAGGAGCAGGTGAACGGCCGGCCGAAACATACGGTTTGCAAGTAATTAGTTTATCAAAATGAAAAAAGCCGCCCAGAAACTGGGCGGCTGCTAAGCAAAAGGTGTTGCAGGCCTAAAATGGCCTTTGCTGAACTACCCAAACCTCGCTGTTTGTCAATAACTCAACCAGCCATCTCGTCAATACCGGCAGCCTGCATTTCGGCTGACAGCTGACCCGCGCTGTCCAGGCGAACGGGCCTCGCGCCAATCTGAGCATCGTGATGAGAGGTATCACGGGTCGCTCAATGTCCGAAAATTCTGCTTCCAGCATGGCAGCCACGCCGGCATCGTCCCGATAACACCTCATCTCCGTGCGTACCGATGTGGTACGCGCGCATGCTACTACATCTTGTGCCTGATGGCGAGCTGTGTACAAGATGTCGTAGGTGGGGGTCTTGCGGACCCCGATTGCGACAGGATTGATCAACATGGACGACAGCTATCCCCTTAGCAGGACAAACAAGGTTCGCCAGTTACCCGAAAAGGCGAGCTACGACCGGGCGACGGTTCACCGGGTGCTTGATGCCGGCCTCGTCGCACAAATTGCTTTCGTTCAGGACCGTGGACCGGTTGTTGTCCCGATGATTTACGGCCGCGACGGCGACACTGTTTTTCTGCACGGTGCGCGAAAATCGCGGGTGATCAGGCTGTTGGAAGAGACCGAACGAGCCTGCCTCAACGTGACACTGCTCGATGGCATTGTGCTTGCACGTTCCGCATTTAACTCATCAATGGAGTACCGGTCTGTCACAGTGTTCGGCACGCCGCGCCTGGTCGAGGGATCGGCAGCCAAACTTCGGGCAATGCGCATCATCAGTGAGCAGTCGATGCCCGGACGATGGGATGAACTCCGGGAAGCGCACGATCGGGAGATCAGGATGACGGGTGTTATCGCACTTGAGATAGAGACCGCTTCTGCAAAGATCTCGGACCACGGAGTTGACGACGAAGACGACGATTATGAGATTCCGGTTTGGGCCGGCGTGTTGCCGATGACATTGTCGTTTGGTGCCCTTGTAGACGATGACCGCCTGCTACCGGGCGTCGAACCGTCAGCTGCCGTCAGGGCGATGCAAAACAGGAAAATTTAAGCCGCCGCGTCTGCGGGCGGCAGGTGGCCACGCTTTATCCACAGGACACTGTCGGCCCGCGCATGCAGGTCAGCCGAATGACCGGCTGGAAAACGCAGCCAGGACTCGGCGGGCAAATTCTCACCCTCATATCCAATGGTTCCGCTGACAACGAAGATTTCG
>SMWE01000048.1 GCA_004357475.1 Gammaproteobacteria bacterium | reverse complement strand
GAATACTGGATTCCTTCAACCTTTGACAATCGGCTGGCCAACCTGGGACGGCAGGGATCATACATGTGGCTGGGTCTCGGTTGGGCGCAGGCGAGCGTTTCTCCATTTCGTCTTTACAAGTCGTATACAACTGCCGGCGGGCTGCGGACGCCAGCGATTGTTCACAGCACTCATGGCCGCACCGGTACTGGTATCAAAGATGCGATCGTCACGGTAAGGGATATCGCGCCGACGATTCTCGAACTGGCTGGTGTCGGGCAGCCGGACGGTTCCTATAACGGCAGGCCCGTTCATCAAATGTCGGGCACCTCGTTGCTCAATTACCTGGGTGGACGATCAGAGACCGTACACAACAACGAGCCGCTCGGTTGGGAACTTTATGGCAGTCGCGCGTTGATCAAAGGAGAATGGAAAGCGGTCAGGATTTTCCCACCCGACGGGACTGGCCATTGGGAATTGTTCAATCTCAGGACAGATCCGACAGAAACAGCAAACCTTGCGGCCGATTTTCCCGAAGTGATGGCTGAACTCATCGCCGACTGGGACGCATACGCTATAGCGAACGGCGTCGCGGTATTCGAACGGGACCTGGGTTACGGCCGCTATTGAGGCACGCGCTCGGCGCATCAACGCATGTTCCGCCTGTTGATCTTAGTACATCGCTATCTTGGCATTGCATTCGGCGTAATTGTCGCGCTCTGGTGTCTGTCCGGATTCGTGATGATGTACGTGCAGTATCCTGATCTGAACGAGCGGGAATACCTGGCCGGGCTGCCGGCGATCGATTCAAGTACTTGCTGTATTGCCAACATAGATGTGCTTGAGCAGCTGGCAGGAGTCGATGAAATATCGGTGGAAATGCTGGCCGGTCAACCGGTACTCCGTGCGCGTCAAGGCCGTGACCTCAACCTCCTCGTCAATCTCTCGACGGGATCGTGGCTTGCACCCGTCGATCAGGAAATGGCGATGCAACAGGCGGATGCATTCCTGTCAGCCTCTGGTATCGGCGGCGAGGCAAGATTCCTGGCGCTGATAGCTCGTGACCAGTGGACGGTTGCAGGATACTTCAACGCCTATCGGCCCTTGTACCAGTTTGCTGCGGATGACGACGCCGGTACACAGCTCTATGTTTCGAGCGTCAATGGACAGGTTGTTCAGTCGACCACTTCGACCGAGCGATTCTGGAACTGGTTCGGTGCGGTGATTCACTGGATCTATCCGACTGCATTGCGACAAAACACGGCGCTCTGGAGCCAGGTCGTCATCTGGCTGTCAATCTCCGGCCTGTTTCTTGTCGTTGTCGGCATCTATGTCGGCATAAAACAATACGGCGCTGGTGTTAACGAATCCAATTCACCTTACCAGGGACTCAAGCTCTGGCATCACTACTCCGGGCTGATATTTGGAATGGTCACGGTGACCTGGTTGTTCAGTGGTCTGCTATCGATGAATCCATGGGGTGCGTTCGAGGGCGCCGGCAGCTTTGAAGAACGCAGCCGTCTGCAAGGCAGCGCAATAACATCTGCAGAAGTAATTACCATTGTCGAGGCACTCGAGAATACAGAGTTACTCAACGGCACAGTGCAACTCCGATCGGCCTCGATCGACGGAGTGCTCGCACTGATCGCGAAGAATTCGGAGGGACGAGTGACACGCCTCAACGGCACCACCCTGCGACCGGAACCTGTACCGGCGAAAATCTGGTCACGGATTGCCGATTTGGTCGGGCCTGCAAAAATCGTGCGCGAGTCAGGTTTTATTGATTCCGGCGACAACTACTATTTCAGTCACCACGAAGAAGCTTCATTTCCCGTATACCGGATTGTATTCAATGATGCGGAGCGCACCCGCTACTACTTCGACGCGGACACAGCAGAATTGATTCAAAAGTTTGACCGCAACAGGCGCTGGAATCGCTGGCTGTTTCTCGGTTTGCACCGTGGCGACTTCACTTCGCTGATGCGTCAGCGCCCAATCTGGGACCTGATTCTGCTACCGCTGTTGATAGGTGCAACAATCGGCGCCATCACTGGCGTCTGGATGGGATACAGCCGTCTCAGGAAGTAAGTCACAGGATTCCATGGGCGAAACTCTGCGGTACAATTCGCGTCTCCATTGGCGGCTGAAATCCGGGAATAATTGATGAACGAAGCAGATAATCAGAATTCACAGCCCACCCCGTCCCAGGGCAACCTGCTGAAGGGTGCATTACTGGCGCTGGTTGCGGCCGCCGTCGTAACAGTTCTGTTCGTTTTGCCCGCCGAGTACGGCGTCGATCCAACGGGCATTGGGGCAAAGCTCGGCCTGCTCGACCTCGCGGAGACGGCAGAGAGCAGTGTATCGGGCGGCGGCAATACGATCGTTGAGGGGACCTGGCCCGGCATCCCCGAGGAATTCGATTTCTACGATCCGGAAATCCTGGGTGATCCGTTCTCGCGCACGCAGGCAACAAAATTCCGTTCCGACACGCTGATCATCGAACTCGATGTGGGTGAGCAGACCGAGTACAAGGCAATTATGAAACAGGGTGACGCACTCATTTATCACTGGAAACTCGAGAAGGGCATCGTTTATGCGGATTTCCATGCCGATCCCGGCGAGAATGCGAAAGGCTACCCTGACCAGTATTACGTCCGTTATGCCGAGAGCGAGACCGGCGAGAATTCAGGGTCACTCATTGCGCCGTTTGACGGCAATCATGGATGGTACTGGCTCAACATTGAAGAAGAGCCGATCACGATCACCCTGGAAGTGCATGGTTTCTACGACCAGGTTCAGGAAATCATGCGCTCCTACCAGTACTAGGCTGCACCGAAGTAATACCCGGCAATCTGGTAGGCTGCAAGCGCGAATCCGGCAAACATCAGTAACAGGTTGAATGCATTGGCGTGCCGCTCGAACGAGCCGGTCGCACGCCAGGTATTGATTAACACCAGCAGCCCAACCAGCGCAAGTAACTGACCAATTTCGACACCGACATTGAACGAGATGATGTTGGCGACGAGCCCTTCCGGCGACAAACTCAGGTCCTGCAATTTTGTTGCCAGCCCAAAGCCGTGCACCAGCCCGAATGAAAACACGGCGATCCTCGGATTGAGTTGCCGGTTAAAGATCCTCTTGAAACCGTCGAGGTTTTCGAACGCCTTGTACGCCACGGATAAACCGATGAGGGCATCGACGAGGTATGCATTAACATTGATTTCCCCGAGCACGCCCGCTAACAGCGTGATGCTGTGACCAACAGCAAACAGCGTTACATAGACTGCAATATCCTTTGGACGATACAGGAAAAATATGACGCCAAGCAGATACAGGAGATGATCGTAGCCGGTGATCATATGCTTTGCGCCGAGATACATGAACGCCAGCAATGCATGTCCCGCGTTACGCTCGAGGAAGTCCGCGTCTCCCCTTTCGACACCATGAGCATAAAGAACGCCTGCAACCAGCAAGCCGCCCAGCAGCACTGTCGCAATCACGGTTTTGCTTCTTCTGTGGATGAACATAGTTTATGGATCAATCCCGGCCATTCGTGACCCTGCTTGCCGGACGGCGTAACGCAACGAGCGCCGTCAGCAGCAGGGAAATACCTGAAAACAGCAGCAATGTATACGTTGACCCGAGGTTACTGGCAAGCGCGCCCGCGACAATACTGCCGATGGCCGGCCCGCCAATGATCACCAGGGTCCAGAGACTCATGACCCTGCCTCGCAATTCATTATCCACCTTGATCTGCATCTCGGATTGCGAACCGATCGATACCATCGTGGCAAAGAATCCCAGCAGTGAAGTGACTGCGAGGCCATATGCAACCTGGCTCACATTGGCAAACAACAGCATGGAAATGCCAACTCCGACGGCACCCATCAGCACCATCGCCGGTAAATGCCGATGCGATCTAAGAAGTGAGAATATGACGCTCGCCCCGATTGCACCGGCGCCGGCCGCGGCCATCAAAGCAGCGAGCAACGCACTATCGCCGTCGAACATCAACACGACCAGCGCGGGAAAAATCTCGATAATGCCGCGTCCGAAAAAAGTGCTCACACCGGCGATCAGGATTACCTGGCGGATACTGGGATGATCGCGGGTGTAGCGTAGCCCTTCCAGCAACTGATCGATATATCTTGCCTCCTTCGGTGGCCCTGGTGCAGCAACAACAGGCTTAATGACCAGGAGCGCTACAATGATTGGCAAATAGGTCACGGCATTCGCAACATATGCAAAGCCGACTCCATACAGGGTTACGATTCCACCTGCGATGCCGGGACCAATGAATCGGGACGCGTTAAAGACGATGGAATTGATTGCCACCGCACTCGGCAATTGAGAAGGTGCAACGAGATCCGGAATCAGTGACAGCCGTATGGGTGAATACGCGCTGAATGCGATGCCTTGAACCAGTGCCAGGCCCAGTAACCAATCGATCGTGATTGCGTTGAGCAGGGTTAGCACGGCGAGAATTATCGAAATGATCATCATGATGACGTGCATGACTATGGCGCCATTGCGACGCCTGATGCGATCCACGATGACCCCGAAAAACGGCGTCAGAACAAACAGCGGTATGAACTGGGCGCCCGCGACCAGTCCAATCACCAATGGCGACTCGCTCAACTGCCATGCCTGCCAGCCAAACGCAAGGCGCTGAATCCAGAGTCCGATCACGGAAATCGAGTTCCCGCACAAGAAGATGCGGAAATTCTTGCTGCCCAGCGCCGAGCGGGAATGTTCGTTACTGTCTGGCATAGATAACACCGGCAACTCAACCAGGTGCCAGGCTCAGCAAATCATCGGAAAAGGACGACTAACCGGTGCCGATATAAGGAATCAGGCGCCCCAGCAGCAGGACACCCGTCCACGTAGACAGCGATATCCAGGCAATCGCCTTGGCAAGCCCCGGGGTATCGCCATGCGGCTCCCAGTTGCCGATAAGCGGATTGATCTTCAGGGCGAATACGAGCACGTTCAGGCCGGCAATCAGGACAAGAACCATTTTTATCCGGAAGCCGATGTTGATCGAATATCGACCCGGATCACCGAAGAAGAACAGAAAACCCGAGACCATGTTCATCGCAAAGCCGATCGCTGCCCAGGGCAGCAGGCGGTGCATGGACATAATGTCGATTTGCCTCAAGTATCCGGCGAGCCTCAGGTCGACGATCAGCATAGACCCCAACAACAGTGACAAGCCAATGAAATGAATGATCTCGAGAAGCGGCCATAACCAATAGGTCGACAGTACCCACGTATTGATCGCGCCGCCTTCGATTGCCTGTACGAGTGATTCCATCATTTGATCTCCCTCACCCTACAGGTATGCAATGAGCCGGCCGGCGAATATCGCACCGATCCAGCAAACTAAAGACAATGCGGCAAGCGCGGTCGCCGATGATTCAATATGCGTGTCTGCGTTATCCCAGTCAGCGGCACGCAATTTGAGGCGGCGTTGGATGAATATGCCGACGATGACACCGGCAAATACAGCTGAAATCTTTATCAGGAAAGGCGCGCTTTCTATAAAAGTGGTCGCCTGGGACGTGAACAGCGCGCTGCCGGAAATAACATTCAAGAGAAGCCCGATCCACGCCAGGCGGTACAGGCTGAGAAACGCATTGAATGACACGCCGCGAATGACCCGCAGCATGCACAGATCCAGCATGACAAATATACCAACGACGATTGCCAACCCGATTGCGTGCGTACCGAGCACAATCGGGTAGCCCCACAGGGATTCACCCACCCAGATGGCAAGTGCGGTAGTTTCAAGCCATTCGAACACCGGCATTTCCCCTCGGTTATTTATTGATTTGATTTGTCGTGCCGACTGGCGGCAAATTGTACCGCCATCATCATGCCGATAGGAAATCTGGTGCGCATTGCGTAAAACACGAACAGCAATAATGCTAATACGCGGGCTAAATGGCTCCAGGCCACGATTGGAGCCAAACGACGAAATCAGTGTAATAACGTCAGGATGTACCCGCTCTGCGAGGAATGCCACCAGCAGTTTCATGCCGGCATGCAGCAGTAGGACACCAGTGATTACTTAAGGTTGCCAGACCATGAATGCCGCCGAGCTGCCAGTACCGGCCGCCGTGCGGTACAGCGGCTGGTAGTCAACAAGGCGACATTTCAGATGTGAATCCTGGAGGGCGCCGTTCATCGCAATCCATGACTTGATCTCCGAGGAACCCGACTGATAGTAGCCTTCGCGGTAACTCAGCAGATATTTAAGGTCACCACTTTCCATCGCATCTATAATATCGCGATCAAAATCCTCGTCGACGACAGGATGGCTGAGACCGCCGCTGGCTATGACGGCCACTCGCGCATCATTGTCCCACGCTCGTACGGCTTTGCCGATCATCCTGCCAAACGCATAACAGCGTGAGGCATCTGGCTGATTCGGCGGAAAAAAAGTATTGATGTCAATCGGCACGTGTGGCACGGGATTATTGCGGAATATCTGCTTGTATATGAACCCGTAGGCATGTGGCATGCCGCTTGTATGAGCATGCGCCGGATCGGCACGATGCTGGCGATGTGAATACGTGATATCAAAATCATTGTTCATCGCTGACTCGACAAGATACCTCGCCAATACCGGGTGACCGGGAAATACCTTTGTTTCGTCGTCGGGCAAATGACCTTCATCTGCAATATGTATGTCGGGCGGTAACCGCTTGATTTGTTCGTCGGTTCGCGGCATGTTTTCGAATTTCTCACCGCCCATTATTGAGAATACCGGCCTGATGTCATCAAGAAACATCTCGCCCTGATCATTGCCGAAAATGATGGTGATATCCGGATGTGCATCGGCGAAAATCTCGCTGAGCTGGTCGATCGCTTCATGCGATTTGGCGATTCGCTCGTTGCAAATCTTCACATCCATCTGTTCGCTTAAGTTTTGATCGCCCCGTTGCGCCAGCAACTCCGCATATTTCACACGCTCGCCTTTGTACCAGAACGGCTCAGCATCTTCGGTGTCGCGCTGCGCATGCTGTTTCCACTCTTCAACGGGAGTGTGCAGCTGCGGTGCATGTGCGCACCCGATGCCCAGAACTATTGTTGCCACTGAACTGAATCTCTTACAGTTATCCGTTCCCTAGTTTACATCATCGTCGCCATCTTCCTGGCCATGTCGATCGAGCCGAGCGCACGCGTTATTTCGAGTCCTGTTTCTCTCAATGGTTGCAGATATCGAATGTCCTCGCTTCTCGTTGCGCCGGGTACGCCGCGGCTGGCCATTACGACCGTCAGCGCCGCCTGCAATTCCTCGGAGTGGTCGAAAATCGGCACCGTCACAGTCGCGAATCCCGCCTCGTGAGCGTTTGCGTCATATTCGTAAAACCGATTTTGAATGGTTTCCATCGTGCTGCGCATGTCGTTGGCGTCGAACGCAAGTTCCACGTCTGTGTTGCGGTCGCTGCGCCTTGCGAGGATACGCTCGCGTATGTGGTCGGATGAATAAGCTAGAATCAGGCGCGCGGTGGGCGACATTGGAATCGTCCATCGCGTACCACGAACGACCCTGGGACCCAGCGTTTTGCTGCTGCTGATGCTTGAGACGATCAACGCGTCGCCGCCGGCTGGAATTGCGAGTAACAGCGATTCGTCAATCTCATTACGCAAAACGACCATGTATCGATACGCAATATTGGTGATCTCGTACTGATCAAGCGCGGCCTTGGACAGCCGCAACAGGGTGGGCCCAAGCCGATAGCCGCTGTTGTCGGGCATACGGGCCACCAGGCCCAGGTCCGCCAGCGTGCTCAGATGGCGGGACACCCTTGCCTTGGTCATATCCAGACCAGTGGCAATATCAGTCACCCGTTGCGGGCGGCCGCTGGTCGCCAGAAATTCCAGCAGCTTCACGGTCACGACGACGCTGTGCACCGTGGATGAATTCGATTTTTGGCGATCGGGCGTGGCCATGCTGCGTAATCGGACTTATTGTTTTGTGGCTGATGGACTGCCCGATTCTACCGCTTTCGCCCGCGAATTTCGCATGCGTTAACGGGGCCGTCTTGCGGGCAGGCTATCAACTAGCGAATATGCAATAAGTAGGCAACGAATCCGCCTAGTGCCATTGGCACGGCAAAGAAGATGAAATTCGCCGACATGTCAAAGCCGGCGACAATGAGATAGCCAGCGATCGCCGGCCCGGCAACCGCGCCGGATCTGCCGAGCCCGATAGCCCACCCGATGCCGGTGCTGCGAATCTCGGTCGGGTAAACTTTAGACGCAGCGCCATACAGGCCGGTGAAGCCGCCTTGCTGAAGAACTCCAATGAGCAGGATCAACGTCATCAGCAGTGACAATTGATTTGGCGCATAGGCAAAAATTACCATACCGATTGCGGACGAAACCGAGAGCAGAAAAATCAGGTTGGACAGCTTCCATCGCGTCGACATCCACGCCATCAGGTAAATCCCGATAACACCGCCAAGATTGAAGTTAAAAAATGCGTCATGTCCAACAGATGCGGAATATCCGGAATCTTCCATCAGTTTCGGAATCCAGCTCATCAGGAAGTACAGGGTGCTGAAACAAAGAAAAAAGGCAGTCCAGAGTGTAATTGTCTTGCGGCGATGCTCCGGGGCCAGCAATTTCAGCATGACATTAAACAGATTACTGTCCTTGCCCTGCTTGCCCGCCGCGACCGCCGGCAATTCGGATAGTATCGGCTTCTTCAGTTTTTTAAGAATTCCATTGATACGCTCGAGTGCATTCTCGGGCCGGCGTTCAAAAAGGAACTTGAGGGATTCAGGAATCAGCATCCAGGCAACGAGACCCATTGCCAGCGTGAATACGCCACCAAACCAGAACATGCCCCGCCAGCCGTACTCGGGCATGATGTAACCAGCAACGACCGAGGTCATCATGGCGCCCATCGGGTATCCGGATGTCACCACAGCGACAGATGCCGCGCGATATTTGTCGGGGCTATACTCCGCCGCCAGTGTCGCCTGACACGCCAGCATTGCCCCCGCGCCCATACCACTGATAAACCGCAGGATGATGAACTCCGTGAGCGAACCGGCATTTGCCGTGAGAATGATGGACGCGCCAACCAGGACCACACTGATAACAATCACGTTGCGCCGCCCGACGATGTCTGACACCGGCGCCAGGAACATCGCACCAAACATCATGCCGGCAAGAGCGAAGCTGAAGATCCATCCCAGCCGGTCAGGCGTCAGTTGTAATTCCGACGATACGGCGCCTGCAACGACTGCCATTGCCGTAATGTCGAAGCCATCGAGCATGTTGAAGAACAGGCACATTCCGACCACCAGCAACTGCTGCCCACTGACTTTGCCTTTATCGATAACCTCGGCGACGATACTCGCGCTGCTCGCAGGACTGGCGGCCTCAGACATCCGCTATCTCCAGAATTGATTGTTGATTGTTCCGGCTGGGGAATTATTGGTCACCTTGACCGGAAAATCGAACAATTGCAAAGCTTTTTTACAGCTCTGTAACGTATTTCAGTGCCTGAATCGGGCGCGTTCCCAGAACTTTTCCAGGTCACCCCCCAGATACAACGCTCTGAAAAACGTGTAGGGATCACAGTCCACTTTTGTTATCACTCTCGGGCTGAAGTCCCGGTCGTAAACGCGCCGAAGATACGGCGTCCGCGTATAGTTCTGCGGATCGTGCAGCCACATGTCCGCGTGCAGATAGCCTTTGTCATCGAAATAGAAATGCTCAACCGTGTATGCGTCGGCAGACACCGGTTGCCCACGCGCGCTCATGAACGCAGGATTCAGTTCCGTTGTGGTTACGACGAGCGTATCTCCTTTCCATTCACCTAGCGAAAAGCCGAGTGATGAGGCGGTCGCGGTAGCCGGGAATTCGCGCCCGTCGAGATAGATACGCCGTGCATAGTCAGCGCCATATACGATGACGATCGTGTTGTCGCTGTACAGGATCTCCATGGGATACGGCAGCCCCGACGCCAGCACCAGTCCGGGTGAGGCGCACCGGCTGTTGGCGTTGTCCATGTCCAGGTAGCTATTAATCGTCGCCTGTCCCTGTTCGGTCATGGCGTAGCGAATCTTGCTGACTGCGCCCAGCCCGAAAGCACGGTCCCAGATGCCACTCAGATCCACGGGATGCGGCGCCAATCCGTCCAATTCGGGGCGCGGCTCCGTATGCGTCCCCGAAAATTTTCCATCCTGCCAGGGTTGCCCGAGAAAATTGTTTGCACCATGGTGCGTCAGTTCACCTTCCAGCAAACCGTCCTCATTCAGGATGCCTTTAAATGTCGATAAGTACTCAACATCGAATCCGCTGCGCCAGTCGAGATCGAATTCGAATTCGTTGCCGTTGACTCTGAACGGCACAGGGCCGTTGTATACATAGGCACTAAGCACACCGTCACTTTCCTCGACGGTTAGCTGCAGATAGGAAGTACTGCTGCCGACAAACGAAAAACCTGTGGTAACGATGGTCCAGTCGCCGACCAGCTCGTTGCTCTGCGCGAAAACGCCTGAACTGCACAGCACAAGAATAGCGGCCAGATCCCGTGTCGTGCATTTTATCGTATTCATTGATCTGCTCCGATCTCAGCGAAGACCTGCAGGCTGGCCGGGTCCGCGTTCGCGATGGCATCCGCAGCAATCCTGACTGCCGCAGCGCTTCCGTCGTTGCTCCCGTGCAGAAATTCAGCCTCGATTCTGATTTCCACCTGATCGGCGACCATGGGAACGAATCGATCCAGTCCGAAATCCGAGCGCCTGAGCGTCCCGGATGCCGAGAAACCGATGACTGGTTGGTTCAACATTGGATGTTCCATTGCGCCGTTGATCACGACCGACAGTACAATAGGCCTGGTGATATCACGTATCGTAATGAACCCAGTCAGCTCGCCCAATGATTCGTTGCGTGGAGTGTAGCTGTGTGTGGAAAACGTTATGTGCGGGAATTTGTCAGCGTGAAAAAATTTACGCGATGCCAATTCTTTGTCGAAATAGTCGAGATTGGTACGAATTGAGTCGACATCCACTGCTATGCTCACTGTACTTTTTTCCAATGCGTTGCTGTCGAGTTCAAGCTCGCCATCGATGCCCGTGGCGCGCAGCAAGGGGTAGGAAAGCCCTTGATGAAAATAGGAAAATGTCACGTAGGTGTGCGACTTGTCGACGGCATAGGTGCCCGACGGGATCCCCAGTAGCCCACCATCGGCAACAGGTTCACCCTGTCCGCAGGCTGCCAGCAATGTAAATACCGCTGCCAGATTCCAGCAATTTCTGAAGTTCATGGTACTTTCTCGAATTCGATTTGCACTGCCAGCGACAGCTCATCACCAATCAATGGTGCATAGCCCGTTAGTCCATAGTCGGAACGGTTAAAACTTCCAGTCGCAGAAAAACCGATCATCTCCCGGCGATTGAGAGGGTTCATGGACGCCGAATTAATGGTTACCTCGAGGGTGATCGGCTTCGTAACGCCGCGGACGCTGAGATCACCGGTCAAGCGACCCGAACTTTCCGAGGTTTCCTCATAAGCTGTGCTTTTAAAAGTAATTTTCGGATAATTTGCAACGTCGAAAAAATCGGCGCCTTTCAGGTCATCGTCGAGCGCCGGTACCGCCGAATCAACACTTGCGGCATCAATTATTATGCTGACGTGGCTTAGACTCATATCATTGCCGTTGAGCTCCAGGCTCGCTTCAAAATCCGCGAAGTGAATTTGCGGATTGGACAAGCCGAGGTGTGAATACGAAAAGCTCAAGTAAGCATGAGTATCGTCCAGTTCATAGCGGCCTGGCGTGATATTCGACGCGATCGAATCGAATTTACCGGATGCCGCAACATCTGCACTGCCGCGTGCACTGAGCTCTGCACTTGACTCCCTGATTCCGCGCTGCGGGCTTATTACCCGGCCATCGTCTACCGTGACGACACTGATAGACATACGTTTTGTATCATGGCGGCCGAGAATACCCTCCACTTTAATGTGGTCGCCGACCTGCAAAGTATCTTTGGTCCATCCCACCCGGCCGAGCATCATCAGGTTCATGGTCTGCAGGTCCCAAAGCTCCTTGCTGCCGTCGTCATTGGTAACTTCGAGGTAGTAGCGGGCATGCGGGTTTTTGTAGATAACCTCGGTAATGACGCCCTCGACCTCACCCTCATTTCCGGGTTCATAGTCCGCGGCAAATGCATGGTGGGCTGCTGCAGTGTCGATTTGCACGAATGGCAAAAATAGAAACGCTAGGTAAGGACGCATTTGAATTCCCCCGTGAACTGCGATGCCATCGATGTCCGGTTCTCGAATTCTAGCAGGCCCGACCCAATTCGTTGGCGTCAAAGGGTGCCGTCGGCCTCGACATGAACGTATACCGTAACGAACTGGCCGATCCATTGCGTGTCCAGAAATTCTACCAAGCCTACGTCCAACGCGATGCGATCGAGCACTGTTTCTCCGTCGAGCACGAATCGGCCACCTTCCTCCGACACCGTGAATTCAAGGGACACTGGCGTGCGCTTGCCTTTCACACTCAGGTACCCGTTCGCAACAAATCCACCCTCATCACGCTCTGCGAATTGGTTTGCCTGATACAGAACGGCGGGATAGTTATCCGAATCGAACCAGGTCCACAGCCGCAGCGCCTGATCACGGTCCTCGTTTCCGGTCTCGACTGCCGCCGTCATGATCTGAACGTCGAACGAGCTGACGTTCAACGAAGTGGATTCGAAGTGAATTGCAGCCGTCCAGTCAAGCCAGGCACCATCAAATGCGGCGCCGGAATCCATGCCTGTGAACTTAATCTGGCTTGCCGTGTAGTCAATATTCCAGGCACCTTTCATTTCATCTGGATCAGGCGCTTCTGCATCGGTCGCAATGCTCTGTTCCTGCGCAGGCGTGCCTGCCGGGTGTTCTTCCTTAGTGGCCGCACGAAACACTGCATAACCCATCAACACTGCCAGGATCAGTAGAGTGACGATACCTACAGTTGAGATTCTGCCTGTCTGGGTTGACTGCAAATTCAACGCTTATCCGCCATGCTTGCCGGCTTCCCAGCCATATGACCCGCCGATAGTCGCGCCGGCGACCTGCGCTGGCAATTCTTCGAGTTCGGTCGCCATTGTGTCGTTCCAGCGATTCAGGAAACCGAATAAGGCGATCGACGCGACAATTTCGACCACCTGTCCTTCGTCGAAGTGCTTGTAGAGTTCGTCAAAATGCTCCTGTGTTGCCTGGCCAGGCGACATCGCCCCATGGCAGGCTATCCGCAGCGCGGCACGCTCTGCTTCGGAAAAAACGTCGCTGGTCTCGTACTCCCAGACCTGGCTGATTTTTTCTGCCGACGCCTTGTGGACTTTCGCCAGATTCGCCATGTGCGCCTGGCAATAGCGGCAACCGGCAGCCTGGCTGGCAATCAGGCTGATCAGCATCTTCAGCTCTTCCGCTACAGTGCCTTCATACAGTACGACTTTGTTCAGTTGCATGAATGCACGTACGATCTCTGGCCGCCGCGCCATCGTTTGAATACTGTTTGGCGTAAAGCCGCGTGTTTCCCTGTAATGCGTGAATCGTTCCTGGATGTCCTCGGGAACGCAATTGAACGGCAAAGGATCCATATGGGCCATGCTGGTCTCCGGTTATTTTTTTATGCGGCGAGATCGAAGCTTGCAACGGTGCAGCCCACGGCAAAAATCGGCAGTTCCGCAGTATAGAACTGTAATTCGCCCTTGCCGCCAGCGGCCGCAGCGATAGCGATAAAGGTCCGTATTTCGAAACCGCCCTGCCCTGCGTCGCGATAGGTGGCTTCATCGGTGTATGCGAGCAGCGCATCCTTGTCGTTGCGCATCAGGCGATCGAGAAAGTCACGATCCCATTCCTCGTTGATCTTCCCGGAGTCCGGCGTTGCCGGCCAGTGGGATATGCCGCCAGTACCGACCACTGCAATCCGCTCCGGGACCGAATCGCAGGCCCGCCGCAGCGCTTCGCCGAACGCCCAGACACGATGCAGGGGCGTCAGGGGTGGTCCCTGGCAATTGATATTGACCGGAATTACCGGCAGGTCGTAGTTCGGCGTCAGAAAATTCAGTGGCACCATGATGCCATGGTCAAATTTCCATTCTTCTGCGAAAGCCGTATCGACCGTTTTCATCACCTCGCAGACCAGCCTGCGGCCAAGATCAGGTGCCCCGGGAATCTTCGTGCGTGCGATCTTGAGCCACTCCGGGTCCTCGATGGGGCCTTCGTAGAACTCACCGATGCCCATGCAGTAGGCGGGCATGTTGTCCATGAAGAAATTGCCGAAGTGTTCGGCGGCGATCACGACCAACGCCTCAGCACCGGCGTCTTTTATTTGCTGACGTTGTGTGTCGAGATTCGCGTAAAATTCGTCGCGCTTTGCAACATTGTCAACCAGATTCGCGCGGCCGGTAATGCCGGGTGCGTGACTGAGGACGCCTGCATAAACCAGGCTCATCGATGTTTCTCTTCTTCGGTGAAACTGGACCCGCCGCCCGTCATCGTATAGACGCCTGCACGAACCGGTCCGTGTTTATCAATGCCTTTGCGCATCATGTCGAGGTAGTCGAACCACTCGATACCAAGGAAGGCGGCATAGTGCATCAATATCTGTCCATTGACGCCGAGCACGTACAGGAGACCAATGTCCCCTTCCCGCAATGCCGTCGCTTCTTCCTCCTTCAGATCGAATTCGCCGAGCAGTCCATCCAGATCACTGCCGTATCTTTCCTGGGCAAGCTCGTCGCGATTTAGCTGGAACAGGAATTTTTGCAGGTAATAAAGACTCATCAGACCCCCAGTTTGGGTACTCGATGGCTGCCCAGAGCCATGCAGACATTCTTCGTCTCCATGTAAAACTCGAAGCTGTAGTCACCACCGTCGCGCCCTATGCCGCTGGCTTTCATGCCACCAAACGGTGCAGGCAGGTGCCGGTTGTTCTCGGAATTGACCCAGATCATACCGGCATCGAGGTTTCTGGCGAGCCGGTGGCTTCTACCTACGTCGTTGGTCCATAGATATGCGGCGAGGCCGTATTCACTGTCATTGGCAATCGCCAGGGCTTCATCTTCGTCCTTGAAGGAAATGGCAGTCAATACCGGACCAAAAATTTCCTGCTGCGCAATCCGCATATCATTTTTAGCGCCGGTAAACAAAGTGGGTTCCACATAATTGCCAGCGCCCTCAACCGCTTTTCCCCCGGCGGCGATCTTCGCACCGTCCTCAACCGCTACGCCAAAGTAGCTTACAACTTTTTCGAAGTGGCGGGTGTGTATCAGAGGACCAATTTCTGTCGCCGGATCCAGCGGGTGTCCGACCTTAAGCTTGCCGACTCGCTCGATCAGCTTCGCGTTGAACTCGTCCTCAATAGTTTCCTGCACGAGGAGCCGGCTTGACGACGTGCAACGTTCGCCGTTCAGGCTGTAAATCATGAAAACGACAGCATCCAGCGCCCGTTCGAGGTCGGCATCGTCAAACACGATAACCGGGTTCTTGCCACCCAGCTCGAAGTGCAGGCGTTTCAGCGTAGCCGCGCCCTGCCGCATGATATGGCTGCCCGTCAGGGTCTCGCCGACGAACGCAACCGCCTTGATCGCGGGATGT
>SMWE01000047.1 GCA_004357475.1 Gammaproteobacteria bacterium | reverse complement strand
TCAGGCGCCGACGACAATGCCTCGAGCGTCGCATCGAATAAAGCGGCGTTTCCCGTCGCCTTGATTTTCTGTGTGATGCCCTGGTGCGCGTAGATGTCCGCGATCTTGCCAACGCTGATTACTTCTCCGCCACTGGCAACCAGTTTGTCGAGCAGCGTCGGCGAGGGCGGTGGATCGGTAAGATCCCTGCGATTCCCGGTGCGCACGAAGTCACCACCGTTCGACCCAATGAAAGGCCTTGCGATGACGCGGCCTATCTTGTACTCGTCGACCAGTTCGCGGGCGATGTCGCAAAGATCGTACAGCCGCTGCAGTCCGAACGACTCTTCATGGCAGGCAATCTGGAAAACACTGTCAGCGGACGTGTAAACGATCGGCTTGCCGCTTGCCATGTGTTCCTCACCAAGCTCGGCAATGATGGTTGTTCCCGATGAATGGCAATTGCCCAGCACCCCGGGAAGATCGGCGCGTTCGATCAGCTTTTCGAGGAGTTCGGGCGGAAATGTGTTGGTTTTACCGGTGAAATATCCCCAGTCAAAC
The DNA here is from genome assembly GCA_004357475.1 of Gammaproteobacteria bacterium. GTDB lineage: Bacteria > Pseudomonadota > Gammaproteobacteria > Steroidobacterales > Woeseiaceae > SZUA-117. The sequence continues at coordinate 5,913 of SMWE01000047.1, read as the reverse complement.
AACACCGGCACACCCGCGATCTCCCAGTGGCCGCTCGGCGTATCCTTGCCGGTGCTGAGTTCGCTGGCGAAACCGTAGGCGCCAATGATTTTCGCATCCGTCTCTGCGCCCGCCGGAAATTCACCGGCACTTTCTTGTGCCGCATGCATCAGCCCCAGGCGCGTCAGGTTCGGTAGCTTGAGAGGCCCGGCAGCACTCGCGCTGCGCTCCCTGGCAATGCTTCCAAGCGTGTTAGCACCGACATCGCCAAAGCGTTCTGCATCGGCAGTCGCGCCAATGCCGAAGGAGTCCATCACGAGGATGATTGCTCTGCCCATTGTTGAAGCCTTGTCTACTGGAGGGAAAAGAACAGCCCTGCCAGAGCCGCACTCATCAGGTTTGCCAGGGTACCGCCGATTACCGCCCTGAGACCGAGCCTTGCCACGTCTTTTCTGCGGCTCGGCACGATGCTGCCGAGCCCGCCAAGCAGGATGGCTATCGAGGTGAAATTGGCGAAGCCGCAAAGCGCGAACGTAACAATGACCTGCGTGTGCGGGCTGAGCGTCTCCTTGATTTCGACAAAACTGATGTATGCATAAAACTCGGTGACCACAATCTTTTGACCAATCAGGCTGCCTGCCTGCAATGCCTCATCCCAGGGTACGCCGATGACAAACGCGATAGGCGCAAACATCAGGCCGAGGATGCCCTGCATCGTCAGGTCTTCGACGCCAAACCAGCCGCCGATGCCGCCCAGGATGCCGTTCACCAGTCCGATCATTGCAACAAACGCCAGCAGCATGGCGCCTACATTGAGCGCAAGCGTCAGGCCGGTTGCTGCACCACTGCCAATGGCATCGAAAATATTGACGGGTTTTTCGATGCCGCCGGTTTCACCGGGATCGAACTGCACGTCCCGGTGCTCGGTCTCCGGCATGAGCATCTTCGCCATCAAAAGCCCGCCAGGCGCCGCCATGAAACTGGCGGTTATCAGGTATTTTAGATCCACGCCCATCGTGGCATACGCAGCCATGACCGCCCCGGCGATGGTGGCGCAACCACCGGTCATGACCGCAAACAATTCCGATTGGGTCATGTTAGCCAGGTAAGGCCGCACCACCAGTGGCGCTTCGGTGTGTCCGACAAATATGTTGGATACCGCGGACATCGATTCCGTATGGCTGGTCTTCAGCAACTTGTGCAGCCAGCCACCGACGATCGAAATTACCCATTGCATGACCCCGAAGTAATACAGAACGGACATCAGGGCTGAGAAAAATACGATCACGGGGAGGACATTGAGTGCAATCGTGAAACCGAGAGTCCGCCGGGTGTTCGCGCCGAACACAAAGTCGATACCATCGTTGCCGAAATTGATGACGTGCTGCACACCGCGGACGACGACATCGAGAAAATCGCTGCCTTGCGGTACAAACATGATCAGTCCGGCGATTCCGACCTGCACCGCGAAAGCCGTCATGATCGTACGTCGATTGATCGCCTTGCGATCGGTGGACAGCAAGTATGCGATCGCCAGAAGAACGAACATTCCTGCGATACTCATGAGCGTCTGCATGGCGATTGCCTTTACGTTCTGCTTATTGAGACAAAAAAAGGAGCCGATCACGGCCCCTTTAGTCTAAACCATTTTTGCACCGGCATTATTAGTGACCTGTCCCGGTTACAAATGCCGAGACAATTCACAGCGGTTCAGAAAGTGAAATCGATGTCCTCTTTGACGTTTTCCCGGGCCCTTTCGATGTCAGCCTGTAGCCTGGCGAGTTCCTCCTCAAGCGGACTTGCGAAATCGGCGGTCTCGATGATCAACCACGGTGCATAGAGGCCCTGAAGCTCATCGACAGCAACCGGCACGGTGCGATCAGCTACCTGCTCAAGCGGCGCCGGTACTGTAGACGGCCCATTCCAGTTAATCAGGACAATCACAATGACGGCCGCAGCCAGCCCGCTCAGGCTGCTGGCCCACCAGAGATTCATGCCCGGGGCAGGGGATTCCTGCACCGGCCGGATCTGCTCTGTCGCCCGCAGCGAGGCATCGATCCGCGACCGTAGCTCGGGCGAAATCCCGGCCCGGATAGCTTGTGCATCAAGTTTCAGTCTGTGCTCAAATTCGTCCATAAATTTGCCTCCCGGCCGCTCCCGATGCGCCCTCTGTGAGCTCTGCGCTTAAGCTGCGACGGCCTCTCAACAGGGTCACTTTGGTCCACGACTGCGTCTTGTCCAGTGCCCTTGCGATCTCTTTAATCGACATGTCCTCCACGTACCTCAGCCACATCGCCGCATAGGCATCCTGATTGAGGAGGCGCTTTGCGGTCAGCCATACGTTCTCCCGTTCGCAGGCGACAATGCATTCCTCGAGCGGGTCGGGCGCATTCTCATCAGCGATGACATCGACGTCCCGAATCTCTCCCTGCGGCTGGCGCGCCGCATTGCGGATCGCGATCCTGTAAATCCAGGTGCTGAATCGCCAGCGCGGGTTATAGCTGTGCAGATAGCGATACGCACTGATGAAAGTGTCCTGAACCGCATCCTCCGCATCCGCGCGATTCCCGGACCGCGTGAGCAAGTACCGCAGCAGGCGCTCCTGGTACCGTTCAACCAGGTCGCTGAACGCCAGCGCAGATCCGGCCAGCGATTCCTCGACAAGTTGCTCATCGCTTATCACTCTCTTTCCCAGCCCCCACCCTGCACGGACCAGCCACGCTCAGTCGTTCAACATCTCGGCGACCAGAGCCGGATCAATTACCGTATTGATCGTCAGGACATTTCCGTTCACCTCGACCCTGGTGTTCTCAATCAGACTTTGCACTTCGGGCCCGAGTTCCGAGTTGAATGCCTGCAGGCTGATCAGACCGTTGATGATGGCACCAATCGAGGCGGCAATTTTCGGGTCCTTTGACTTTAGCTGTGCCTCGATAGCGATCTGTCCGGAGCGTTCTGCAATCAATATCGCCACCTGTTCGGTGTTCCTCAGGATATTCGATTCCCAGCCATCGTCATCATCCTCGTCTGCCAGGCTATTGGTTCGCAGGCCAGCCTGCACGAAACTCATGTCGGCAGTCAACACGAATAGCGCCCCGTCATGACTCCGGCTGCCGACAATCCTGCCGCCGTTGTCGAGCAACGCCTTCAGCTGATTCTCACTCGAGGTAATGATTGCCTTGTGGCTAATACCGAAGCTGAAATACGTCGAATCATCGAGATCGTCGAACGGGTCGCGACCGCTGCTGCCGGAATCACCGTCGTCGCCGACAAAGTAATAGGTCTTGCCGTCATATTCGCGGGTATCGACATAGCCTCGCATTGCGGCAAGCGCAAGTAACTTGTCCTGCGTTTCTTTGGTTACCGGACCATCGATCAGAATGACGGTGCCGTTGCTGGCATCCGAATACGCGGTTATCGAATTCACTTCAGAACTCAGATCGATGCCGGTTTCCTCGCGTATGTCAGCGGCAATCTCGGCGTTAAACCACTCGGAAAAACCGTTGCCGGATTCAGCGGTTCTCATCAGATCGAGATCGGCGTACAGATACCAGACCGTATCGCCCGGCAGGTCATCGGCGGACACCGCAGCGCCACCATGCAACGGCAAGCCGAAAAGCAGCAGGAACAGGAATAGTCGCGTTGCCAACATTGTAAATTCTCAGGAAACAGTGATTTACAGACTTATAGGGCCCGTCAACCGAAAAGGTTACGCGATTGTTGCAAATCAGGCCTCGTAGGTCGTCAGGCCGCCCATGACTGTCTGTACGATCCTGATTTCCTTGATGGTATCCGGATCGACCTCGTGCGGATCCTGCTCGAGGATGACGAAGTCAGCCAGCTTGCCGGGTTCAAGTGATCCTTTGATGCCCTCCTCGAATGAAGCATAGGCTCCGTGCATCGTGCAGATCCGCATCGCCTCGGTAACGGAGATGCGCTGGCTCGGCCCCCAGACACGTCCTCGCATGTCTTTACGGGTCACCATGCTCTGGATCGCCATCATTGGTTCGTAAGGCCCCGGCCTGTAGTCGGATGCGGGCGCCACCGGGATACCAGCGTCCAGGAAACTACGATGTGCAAACATTGATTCCATCTTCTCCTCGCCGTAATCGACCCACTTGTTGCCGTGATAGTGCGCGTAGGTATAGAACGGTGTCGGTATGACACCGGTTGCCTTGATGCGCGCCAGCAAAGAGTCGTTGATTAATGAGCAATGTTCGATTCGATGCCGCGGATTCGGTCCCTCGTGATTCTTCAGAACTCTCTCGTAAGCCTTGAGAACCATGTCGATCGTCCAGTCGCCGTTGGCGTGAATTCCTACCCGGAACCCGTGGGCAACGGCATCGTCCACCGCATCGTCAATCTGCTCCTGGGTCATCGTCAGGATGCCGTGGTCGTCAGTGCCCTCGTACGGCGTACTCATATACATCGTGCGTTCGGATGCGGAACCGTCCGCACCGAATTTGGCGGCGCCGATTCTTATCATGTCGTCACCGAATCCGGACGAAACCCCGGCCTTCTTCAGGCCATCATAGAATTCACCACCACGCGGCATTACAGATATTCGGAATGCCAGCTCGCCCGCGTCACGGGCATCGTTGTAGGCGACAAAGCGGTCCCGATTACACCCGGCGTCTGTGGTTGATGTCAGCCCTGCGGCAGCCATCGCCTTCGATGAAAGAATCGCGCTTTGCATCAGCTGAGCGCGATCGACTTGCGGGATTGCCAGAAGACGAAATGGACGCGTTGCGTACTCTGCAACTTTGCCGGTAAATTCGCCCCCTTCACGATAAAACTTGCCACCCACAGGATCTGGCGTATCCCTGTCTATGCCTGCAACTTCAAACGCCTTCGAATTGACAACGATCGTGTGTCCACCGCGGTGCGCAACGTACACCGGATGATTCGGCACGGCATCGTCGAGATCCCTGAGATTGAGGGCACGTTCCTCCTCAAACTTGGTATCGTCGTACATAAACCCTCGCACCCAATCTCCCGGCCGCGTCACGGCCGCTTTCTGCGCCAGCACATCCTGAACATCCGAAATTCGGCGCAAATCGACATTCACACCCTGAGACTCCCACGGCAGGATCGGGTGACTGTGTGAGTCAATGAAGCCGGGCGTGACGGTCATGCCGCGGGCATCGATTCTGCGCGTGCTGGCGTTGGCCAGCCTGATGATGTCCTCGTTGGAGCCGACTGCCAGCAGGCGGTTGCCGCGTACCGCGACGGCCTCTGCTGTGGGATTATCCCAGACCATCGTATAGACGTTGGCGCCGGTCACGATCATCGAAGCCATACCCGTGGCAGGCTTTCCCTGCGCCGAAGATCCGGCCGCGATGCCCAGTCCCAGCGGTATCGCCGCCGACGAGCCCAGGAATTTTCTACGTGTAATCCCGCTCATGCTGCTCCCCTCTCCAGGAGTTAATTAAAGACCTGATCCGTCTTCGGAGTAAATAACCCAGATCTTAGTATAGCCCTCGGTATCCCAAGTACCGGTCCACTCCTTGGGAATCGTCACGGCTTCACCGGCATTGATCGTCTGCACCGTGCCATCCGACGAGGTCAGTTTGACGCTGCCCTCCAGGAAATACATGAACTCATCGACGCCATACGGATCGGTAACCTCGAAGTAACTCTTGCCGGAACGGTACATGCCGGATGCGAATCTCTTGTCGCTCGACAGCAGCGTCGTTATATCCAGTGTCACGTTGCCGCTTTTGTGCGTCGTCTCGATCATGTTTTCTCGTTCGAAAATCTTGCCGGCCACTTCATCCGTACTGATCTTGGCCGGAATAACTGCTGTCTCCTGCCGGGCGGATATGGCAACTGCAGCCACTGCGATCATGATTATCGAGACCATTGATTTTTTCATCGGAAAGTCCTCTTCAACTCATTGCCATCACATAGATATCGCCCGCTTAGGAAGGGCTC
>SMWE01000046.1 GCA_004357475.1 Gammaproteobacteria bacterium | reverse complement strand
GGATGCTTCCGGACCGTAAATCTCGACCACACGGCCCTTTGGCAGGCCGCCGATCCCGAGCGCCACATCGAGCCCGATCGAACCGGTCGATACTGCGTCGATGTCCCTGATCCCTGTACCGTCGCCCAGGCGCATGACGGAGCCTTTGCCGAATTGTTTCTCTATTTGTCCAAGCGCTGCGGCGAGGGCCTTTTTACGATTTTCGTCCATTTGCTGGTGCCATTCAGGTGAGAGGAGAAGTGAGCATTATTTCACAAAACCAGGTGGCCGGCAGCGGGCCGGCCGGGACCAATCTGGGCTCTATATCAAGAATCGTGCAGAAGCTATTGTTTCAGCGGATGGTACTGAACACCACGTGACGATGACACGGTCTCAACCAGCTCGAAGCTGGACCATTGCAGCTCGATCGGCCGCGCCAGTGGTATGTCGATGAAGGTCCGTGCTCGCCGGGCAACGGTGATATGCGGCCTGTAGGTGCGCTCATTGGGTACAAAGCCGAACGTCACCAGTTTCTGCTCGAGCGATCTGACCAGCTCCTCCAGCCCGGCCGGTACGTTTCGCGGATTCAGGCTGGCAACCTTCGGCCGCTGCCAGAAAGTGATACGGTCGAAGCGGAGCCTGATTTCGAAGGGCTCGATCTCGCGGACAGCCTCCTGCAGCCCGGCAATGTTTTCCTCCGCAAATGCACCGATGAATACCAGCGTAATGTGCCAGTTTCCGCGATCGACAGCGGTTCCCTCAATCTCGCTCAGCGCGGGATTAATGATGTCGCGCATCATTTCGCGTTGCCGCTCCGAGGGCCAAAGTGCGTAAAAAAGTTGTCGGTCAGCCATTTCTTCTTATTCGTTCACGGATTCCCTGCATCGCAAGTATGACCGTGCGCATTCGTACCGCCTCGCGATCACCCTTTATCAGGTGTTTTTCAGCATCGATCGATGTTTTTTTCTGCTGCCGGACGGCCCAGCCAAACCAGACTGTGCCAACAGGCTTTTCCTCAGAGCCGCCATCCGGACCGGCGATGCCGCTAACTGCGACGGCGTAGTCAGCGCCACTCAAGTGCAGCACGCCCGCCGCCATTTCCCCGACGACTGCTTCGCTCACTGCGCCGTACTCATTGAGACTGGCCGGCTTGACGCCGAGCATCGATTCCTTGGCGCCATTTGAGTAGGCGACCACTCCATAAGCAAAGCATTGCGAACAGCCGCTGATGTCAGTCAGTGCCTTGGCAATCCAGCCGCCGCTGCAGGACTCAGCGACGGAGATAGTCCGGCGAGCCTCGATGAGTTCGCTGACCAGTGCTTCGGACAGCGTCCCGATTGATTCTGTCTCAGCCATTAATTACCGATTCGTACAATTTGATGTGCCTCCCTACCATTGTATCCATCGAAAATTCATCTTGCATGCGTTGGCGACCGGCCGCGCCGAATTCGTGGCGCATCCCGGGCTCGTCGATCAGCACTGCGATCGCTTTCTGCAGAGTAGCAACATCCTCGCAGGGCACCAGCACCCCCGTCTTGCCGTGCGCGACCGCCTCCCTTGATCCCGCCGTGTCGAATGCCAGCACCGGCACGCCGGCCGCGGCAGCCTTCAGCATCGCGACGCCGAGACCCTCCTGGGTGGCGGGATGAACCAGCAAATCGATGCACGCCAGGAAATCATCGAGATTCTCCCTGAAACCGGCGAACTGCACGGTGCCGTGCAGATTCAGCCGCGTTGCCAAAGCATGAAGTTCCGCTTCCTGCGGCCCGCTACCGAAGAGCAGCACCCTGATGTTCGGATGACTGTCCCGTAAATTGGGAATGACGTCGAACAGATACCGGTGCCCCTTACGTGGAATGAATTGCGCGACCATTGCGATAACGAAATCGTCATCATCGATCTTAAATTGGTTTCGAAAGGCAGCGCAATCCGGCAGCGTGTTGATGCTGTCAAGGTCTACTGCACTGCGAATAGTTGCGAGACGATCGGGATGCATACCGCCGTCCTCAAGCACCGTGGCAATATGGCCAGAGATTGCAATGACTTTGCGGAACGGCCGGTAGCGCCACCTCGCCAGTAATCTCGATTCGGTGTGGTCAACCCGGCGGGACAGGACGGCTGGAACTCCTGTCAGCGCCAATGTCTGGCCGCCGAGAAAATCGGCGCCACGCCGGCTGTGACAGTGCACGACGTCCGGCTTTTCCCTGGCCACAAGCTTGCCAAGACGCCATGCAAACCTGAAGTCGAGATCGCCCGAACATCTTAAGTTGCGCACCGGAATCGCAGCGTCCCGGGCCACCCTGTCGATGTCGGAATCCGCTGGACAGACCAGCATGTTCTCGACGCCACGCCCAGTCAGCCCTTTGATCAGCCAGATCACCTGCTGCGCGCCACCATAAAAATGACGCCCGGTTTCGACGTGCACAATCTTCATCGGGTCTTCATGGAGAGGGAGCATCGACTTCGTTAAAGGCAGAGGCTAGCATGGACTGCCAACCTCGCTACTACCAAACGCGATAACAAGAAACACGATGAGCGCATCCGTTACACCCGTCCATACACCGATGATGCAGCAATACCTGCGAATCAAGGGCGAGTATCCGGACATGCTCCTGTTTTACCGCATGGGTGACTTCTATGAGTTGTTTTTCGATGACGCCAAACGGGCGGCGCCACTGCTGGACATCACGCTCACCGCGCGCGGTAAGAGCGGCGGCAACGCCATTCCAATGGCCGGTGTGCCCTACCACGCTGTGGAGGGTTACCTGGCAAAACTCGTGCGCCAGGGCGAATCGGTAGCCATCTGCGAACAGATCGGGGATCCGGCAACCAGCAAAGGGCCGGTCGAACGCAGGGTAACACGCGTCGTTACGCCGGGAACGCTGACCGATGAGGCATTGCTCGCCGAGTCCCGCGATAACCTCGTCGCGTCCGTCTTTAGCGATCGGGAAGGGATCGGCCTGGCGTGGCTGGACCTGGCGGGTGGCCGCTTCCGGCTGACTGAACCAGGCGATGCAGAAGCGCTCGCCGGGGAACTGGAACGCCTGCGGCCGGCAGAAATTATCGTCGACGAAGAGCAGTCGCTTGAATACAGCAAGCGGGATGCGGTGCGGGTAACCAGCAGACCGCCATGGCATTTTGACCTCGATAGCGCCAGGCGGCTGTTGTGTTCCCAGTTTCAGACGCAGGATCTGAGCGGCTTCGGTTGTGATGCATTTCCCCGGGGCGTTGCGGCTGCGGGTGCATTACTGCAATACGTCAACGATACGCAGAAGGCTGCGCTACCTCACCTCACTTCGATAACCGTCGAGCTTCCCGACGATGCCGTGATAATGGACGGACCGACGCGACGCAATCTCGAACTCGAGGAAAGTTTGTCTGGCCAGCGTGAGCATACGCTGGCTGGAGTAATGGATCATTGCCAAAGCCCGATGGGTAGCCGCTTGCTCAGGAGATGGTTGCAGAGACCGTTGCGTAACACGACCGTGCTTCGCGCGAGATACCAGGCGCTGCAGACGCTGATATTGAATCGCCTTGTTGACACCTTGCAGGACACTCTGCACGGCGTCGGTGATGTTGAGCGAATCCTGTCGCGTGTTGCACTTCGTTCTGCGAGGCCGCGAGACTTGCGTCAGCTGATGCTCGCGTTAGCACGCGTCCCGGAAATCAGGCACACACTAAAAAACGTTGATTCGCCGCTGCTGGCATCACTGGCCGAACAAATACAAAACCACTCGCGGGAAAAAGACCTGCTGCAAAAAGCATTAATCGATAATCCACCAATGCTAATCAGTCACGGTGGCGTCATTGCAGACGGTTACGACGACGAACTCGACGATCTCCGCGCGATCGCAAAAAACGCGGATCAATACCTTATCGACCTCGAGAAACGCGAGAAGGAGCGCACCGGCATTTCGACATTGAAGCTCGGCTACAACCGGGTACACGGTTACTACATCGAAATCAGCAAGAGCCGGGCTGATAAAGCGCCCGCCGACTACGTAAGGCGCCAGACATTGAAAGGTGCCGAGCGCTACATCACGCCGGAGCTGAAGGAGTTCGAAGACAAGGTGCTCAGTGCGCGCGAACGGGCATTGAGCCGGGAAAAAATCCTGTATGAAGGCCTCATCGACGCGCTCACGACCGTTCTTCCGACCCTGCAAACCACCGCGGCTGGAATTGCGGAGCTCGATGTCCTGGTTTGCCTGGCCGGGCGCGCGGAGGCATTAAACCTGTGCCAACCGGAAATCGTGGCGGAGCCGTGCCTGGAAATCAGCGGCGGCCGGCACCTGGTCGTCGAACAGGTTATCGAGACTCCCTTCGTCGCCAACGACCTTTCTCTGAATGATCAGCAGCGACTCATGGTGATTACCGGCCCGAATATGGGCGGTAAGTCGACATACATGCGGCAGGCCGCCTTGATCGTCATCCTCGCGCATATCGGCAGTTTCGTCCCCGCTGACAGTCTGCGGATTGGTGCGATCGACCGGATATTCACGCGTATTGGCGCCTCGGATGACCTGGCCGGCGGCCGCTCGACATTCATGGTCGAAATGACTGAGACCGCGACCATTCTCAACAACGCGACTGAGCAAAGCCTGGTCCTTATGGACGAGATAGGGCGCGGCACGAGTACCTTTGACGGACTTTCGCTGGCCTGGGCGGCTGCGCATCACATGGGCAAGACGGTGCGTGCATTCACACTGTTCGCCACCCACTACTTTGAACTGACGGCGCTGGCCGTAGAAATACCGGAATGCGTCAATGTGCACCTGGACGCGACCGAGCACAAGGGTCAGCTGGTATTCCTGCACGCCGTCAGACCCGGTCCTGCGAACCAGAGCTATGGCTTGCAGGTTGCTGCGCTGGCCGGCGTGCCCCGGCCCGTCATCCGCCGCGCGAAATCCTATCTCGCGTCACTGGAGACGCATCGGGACCTTGAACATCCGCAGACGCAGCTGCCCTTTTCAGCAGCGCTCAAACCGGAAGCACAAGCAGATGAGTTGCGGGATGCGTTGAACGATATCGATCCGGATACGATGACACCGCGCGATGCGCTCGATGTCCTCTATTCACTCAAAAGACTCCGCGACGATTCGTAGGAGCCCGGCCCACCGGGCGACAAACATTAATCGCATGTTCTTCAAACATGCGATTAATGTTTGCAAGGGATAAATCCACCACACCCGCAAAACGAAGATCGCCCGGTGGGCCGGGCTCCTACGATTGGAATTCCGAATTGTCAAAGCGTCGGCGCCAGCGACCACACCACCCACCCCAGCGCAATACCGGGCGGGATATCCGCCATCTGATGCTGTTTGACGAGCAAACACGAAACCGCGATCAGGCCGACAAACATCCAGCTCGCACCGCCGATCGCCGGAAAGAGAACCAGGCTGACATACATTGCCACCGAACAATGCATGCTCGGCAGGCAGTTGCGACCGTTGTCCTTGACCTGAACAAATTTCAGATAGCGGGTCGAGAAACTATTGCCTTCGTATTGCCGATACTCCGGCGGTACCGTCGAGGGGAAGAAGAAAAAAAAGAAAACCTGCGAGAGCAGCAACAAGATAGCACCGAAGATAAGGTAGACCCCTTCAGTAATCGATTGAATCGATGCAACGACAAAGCCGATCGCAATGTAATAAAGAAATGAATAAATCCACACCCAGGACGGCCAGAATGGAATGTATTTGTCCCACGGTGATACGAAGCAGCGCGTTTTGAAGTAATAGTTGTTGCGTTGAACCCAGAAAAACAGCTGATAACAACCGGTCACGATGACGGCTATCAGGGACGAAAAAATGACATACTCTTCGAGCGACAGCGGCGAATCGAAGAAACTGGTGCCGACCAGGAAATAGAGCCAGGCAAAAAACGGAATCATTACGATCAGAAGCAACATGTAGCGTGGCGATATTCTGGCTTCTGTCCCTGCACTGTCGCTCATTGCTCGCTCCTGAGTTTGTCTGCAATTTCGGATTCTTGCGTCGCAGCGGGTCGACGAAAGCGCAAAGGATAAGTGATGACGCGGCGCGCCGCTACGCTTCCCGCAAAAATTCACCCCGTTGCAGGAACGCGGCCGTCTGGTCGACGACGTCTCTCGATATCAGCATTCCCTTGTGGCTGACCGACAGCACCAGGTGATCCTTCGCGCCCGGCAATCTGGTTTCGGAAATTGCCACGGTGCCATCGTTGGCCTCGTCGAAACCGGCAACCAGGCGACCGAATCCGATCGGCACGTCACCCGCGATGATGCCGATTTCATGCGATTCAGCGACCCCTTTCGCCCAGCGATGCGCAGCATCATCGAGCACGCCTTCGATGATTGTTTTGCCCAGAATCAGGTTGCCCCAGTCCAGCTGGCTAAGGTGAAACGCGGCGCGCGAACCGCACAGCGGCGATCCCAGGCAGACGACCCGGCCGACGTCGAGGTCGGGGCGCAATGCGAGCATTCGAAGCACCACGACGCCGCCGAGGCTGTAGCCAACGAGGTGAGTTGGCCCGTTGCCAGCGCTGGCGAATGTGTCCGCCAGCTTGCCGGCGACGTCATTCAGCGTCTCTGTGACCGGGGCATAGCTGAAAAGGTCTACGTGATAGCCGCTGTCACTTTCAAGACGATGTTTGATATACATCATGCCGGCGCCCGGCATCCATATGCCAGGCAGGCAAACGACTCTGTGGGTATCGCTCACTGTGCCTGTGCCTGCGTCTGCAAATCCAGCAGCGCTTGCTTGTTCGTCCGCGACCAGAGGGCATCAATCGCTGCAGCGATCGGCAGCCAGCAGTACTTCGAGTGTTCGTCCCGGCTAATCTGAATCTCCACCGCCCCTGGGAGCCGATAACGCCATTCGTACTCCGTGTTTTCTGTCACGCCCGGCGGATACCGGTCGCGCCATCGCGGATCGATTGTGAACTGGCGGCTGACGCCAGTGTCAACGAGCTCGCCTTCTTCTTTGAGACCGGTTTCCTCGAATAATTCCCGCCGGGCAGCATCGCAGGGCAGTTCATCGGCGTCGAGTGATCCCGTTACCGATTGCCAGAATTCAAACGGGCTGTGCCGTTGCAACAACAGCACTTCGCCGTCGTCCGTGTAAACAACGACCAGTACTGATTCCGGTCTGCGTCGAGACGTGACCGGACTACTCCGGCCGCGGCGTACGCAGGCGAATTCCAGTCTCCCTGAGCTGCTCTTCTGCCACTACGCCGGGCGCATTGGTCAGCGGACAACTGGCCGTCTGCGTCTTTGGAAACGCAATGACATCCCGAATGCTTTCGGCGCCTGCCATCAGCATCACGATGCGATCGAGTCCGAATGCGATGCCGCCATGTGGCGGGCAGCCATACTCCAGTGCGCGCAACAGGAAGCCGAACTTCTCCTCCGCTTCATCGTCGCTGATCCCCAGCAGGTCGAACACAGCAGCCTGCATTTCCCGACTGTGAATTCGTATCGACCCGCCGGCAATTTCCGAACCGTTCAGCACCATGTCATAGGCACGCGAGAGGACGCTACCGGCGTCCGTTGTCATGGCTGCCGCATCGTCCACTGCCGGCGCCGTGAACGGATGATGCAGCGAGGTCCAGCATTTCGTCTGCGGATCTTTCTCGAACATCGGAAAATCGATTATCCACAGCGGTCGCCAGCCCTCGACAATCAGCCCGCGATCTTCGCCGAGTCTTGCGCGTAACGCACCCAGCGCGTCGTTGACGACGCTTGCTTTGTCGGCACCGAAAAAAATCAGGTCGCCGTCATCGGCGCCGCTACGCTCCATGATGCCGCTGATCACATCATCCGGCAGGAATTTGAGAATCGGCGATTGCAATCCCTCGCGGCCCGCATGCGCGTCGTTAACCTTGATATACGCAAGCCCCTTCGCGCCGTAGCGACCGACATAAGCTGTGTAGTCGTCGATCTCCTTCCGGCTGAGTTTGCCGCCGGCAGGTAACCGGAGCGCAGCAACCCGGCCTTCCGGATCCCGGGCGGGACCGGCAAATACCTTGAATTCGACCGACGCCATGAGATCGGCAACTTCAACCAGCTCAAGTGGATTTCTGAGATCAGGTTTGTCCGTGCCAAATCGCTGCAGCGCCTCCGCATGCGTCATGCGCGGAAACGGTGACGGTAGTTCGACGTCGAGGACCTCTTTGAAAAGCGTGCGGAACAGTTCCTCCATGAGACTGGTAACATCATTCTCGTCGACGAAACTCATTTCGATATCGAGTTGCGTGAACTCAGGCTGCCGATCAGCGCGCAAATCTTCATCGCGGAAACAACGCACGATCTGGTAGTAGCGATCCAGCCCCGACATCATCAGCAGCTGCTTGAAAATCTGCGGCGACTGCGGCAGTGCAAAGAATTTGCCGGGATGTGTCCGGCTTGGAACGATGTAGTCGCGGGCGCCCTCAGGGGTCGCTCTCGTCAACATAGGCGTCTCGACATCAATGAAACCATTGTCGTCGAGGAAATTTCTCATCGCCCGGGTAACCGCATGTCGCAACCGCAGATTGCCGAGCATCTGTTCGCGGCGCAGGTCGAGATAGCGATATTTCAACCGCAGTTCCTCGTTCGCATGTTCGTCATGATGAAACGGCGGCGTTGCGGAATCGTTCAGTGTCGTCAGTTCGTGCGCCAGGACTTCGACCTGTCCGGTCGGGATGTTCGGGTTCACCGTGCCTTCGGGCCGCGGCCTTACTTTGCCCTTTACCGCCAGCACATACTCACCGCGGAGTCGTTCAGCTTCCGCAAAAATTTCCGGACGATCGGGATCGAACACAAGCTGCAGCAGTCCTTCGCGATCCCTGAGATCGACGAATATGACACCACCATGGTCGCGCCGCCGGTGCACCCAGCCACAGACCGAGATTTCCTCGCCGATCTGGCTTTCATTAACTTGTCCGCAATAATGGGTGCGCATTGGATTGTCGGTTTGCTACTGCAGTTTTGGAGGCGAGATGGTACGGCCTGTCTGCGTGGCCTGCAAGGCTGGTTATCTGCAAGCTGCAGGAGGGGCTTAAGCCCCGAACCGGATTCGTATCTTTCGCGGCTGGCCGCTCCCGCACATCCATGTGCTCCGCGACTGAAGCACGTCCTGTGCGTAAAGCCGCTCCTACGGATTGTTTTTTTCGCCGGGCATGACGAGCGGCAGCTCGCCGAGATCCTGGCGACGCCAGGTTGGTATGACAACACCGAGCGATATGATCATCTTCAATGCCTCATCGACTTCCATATCCAGCTCGATTACATCTTTGCGGGGCACGATAATAATGAATCCCGAAGTCGGGTTTGGCGTCGTCGGCACGAACGTACATATCACGTCCTCCCCGGTTCGCTCCTGTACTTCTCCGAGCGAGCTGGATGTCTGAAAGGCCAGGCTGTAAAGACCTGACCGCGGATATTCGATCAGCAGTACTTTCTTGAATGACTGACCCGAATCCGAAAAAACAATCTCTGTAAAGTTTTTCGCCGCAGAATAAACAGAACGAACCACAGGAATTCGTTCGAGCACCGATTCCCATAATCCAACCATACTGCGCCCGACGATATTGGCCGCGAGCACGCCCGTAACGAGCAGGACGGCTATCGTAAGAACGATACCCAGTCCCGGTATGGCAAATCCTATCAATTGCTCGGGCTGATATTTCTGTGGAATAAGCACAAGCGTGCGATCCATCAGGCTGATCAGAATTCGGACCAGGAAAATCGTTACTCCGATCGGCACCCAGACAAGGATGCCGGCAACGATGTAACGGCGTAATCGCTTCACTTTAGTTTGCTCAAATTAACTTTCACTTGCTGTCAGTTTTAGATTCTGGTTTTGACTCGGTTTTCTTTTCAGTCTTTTTCGTTTCCGTCTTCCCGGGCTTGCCCTCCACTTTGTCGCTTTTGGCCGGCTCGGTATCGGACTTCAGCACATTTCGCTGATTGTCTTTTTTGAAATCGGTCTCGTACCAGCCCTTGCCCTTTAGCCGGAAACGCGGTGCAGACAGCAGCCGTTTGAGTGCCGGCCCGCCACATGCCGGGCAGTCCACCAGTGGATCGTCGCTCATTTTCTGCAACGCATCCAGCGTATGGTGACATTTCTTGCAGGCATATTCGTAGATTGGCACGCAAAGTCTCCCGGATTTGCAGGTTCGAAGGTTACAGAATCAGGCGGCCAACTGAAATTCGAGGCGATCCTCGGCAACGCCAACCTCGATCGTGTCGCCTGGCTGGAACCTGCCCTGCAGGATTTCCTGCGCCAGCGGGTTTTCGACCTGCTGCTGGATCGCCCGTTTGAGTGGCCTCGCGCCATACACCGGATCGAATCCGGCATCGGCGAGCTTCTCTCTGGCTGCGTCAGACAGGATGATCGTCATCTCACGTTCGGCGAGCCGCTCATGCAGATACCCGAGCTGAATATCGACAATTGCGCGAATATGCTCCTGGTTCAGCGGATGGAATACGACCACATCATCGATCCGGTTAATAAACTCCGGCCGGAAATGCTGTGCAACGATTTTCATGACCGAGGCTTTCATCGCATCGTAATTATGCTCGCCCGCCAGTTCCTGGATGCGCTGCGATCCGAGGTTGGACGTCATGACAATCACGGTATTGCGAAAATCGACGGTACGCCCCTTGCCGTCAGTAAGCCGGCCGTCGTCCAGCACCTGTAGCAATACATTGAATACATCCGGATGTGCCTTTTCGATTTCGTCCATCAGGATGACTGAATAGGGATGTCGCCGCACCGCCTCCGTCAGGTAGCCGCCTTCTTCGTAGCCTACATATCCGGGCGGCGCACCGATCAGGCGGGCCACCGAGTGTTTTTCCATGAATTCCGACATGTCGATCCGCACCATCGCATCATCGGCATCAAACAGGAAATTGGCCAGTGCTTTTGTCAGCTCCGTCTTGCCAACGCCAGTCGGGCCCAGGAACAAAAAGGACCCGATTGGCCGATGCGGGTCCGAGAGCCCGGCCCGCGCGCGGCGAATGGCGTTCGCTACAACAGTAACAGCCTCCTCCTGACCAACGACGCGCTCCTGGATCACAGACTCCATCTGCAACAACTTGTCTTTTTCTCCCTCGAGCATCTTTGACACCGGGATGCCGGTCCACTGCGACACGATTTCGGCAATCTCTTCATCGGTCACGTTGTTGCGTACGAGGGTGGTCTGGCAGCTCTCGGCCTGGAGTGCATCCTCCAGTTGTTTCTCGAGCTCCGGAATTTTCCCGTACTGCAATTCCGACATGCGGGTGAGATCGTGGGCGCGGTTCGCCGTTTCGAGTTCGAGCCGGGCGCGTTCCAGTTCTTCTTTTATGTGCGTCGTGCCCTGCATCGCCGCTTTTTCCGACTTCCAGATCTCGTCCAGGTCGGCGAATTCCTTCTCGAGCTCACCCAGTTGGGTCTCGATATCATCGAGACGCTTACGCGATGCATCGTCGGATTCCTTCTTCAACGCCTCGCGCTCGATCTTCAGCTGGATAATACGGCGCTCAAGCTTGTCCATCGCTTCCGGCTTGGAATCTATCTCGATGCGAATGCGTGCCGCCGCCTCGTCAATAAGGTCGATCGCTTTATCCGGCAGTTGCCGGTCGCTGATATATCGATGAGACAAGGTCGCTGCTGCAACGATCGCCGGATCGGTGATCTCCACCCCGTGATGAACTTCGTAGCGCTCTTTCAAGCCGCGCAGGATCGCGATCGTGTCCTCGACGTTTGGCTCTTCTATCAGGACCTTCTGGAAGCGACGCTCGAGTGCCGCGTCTTTCTCAAGGTACTTGCGGTACTCATCCAGCGTGGTCGCACCCACACAATGCAACTCGCCGCGCGCCAGCGCCGGCTTCAGCATGTTGCCGGCATCCATTGAGCCCTCGGCCTTGCCGGCACCAACCACGGTATGCAATTCGTCAATAAACAGGATGATCTGACCTTCCTGCTTCGCAAGGTCGTTCAATACCGCTTTGAGGCGTTCTTCGAATTCTCCACGAAATTTGGCGCCGGCTATCAGGGCGCCCATATCGAGCGAGAGGATGCGCTTGTTGCGCAGGCCTTCCGGAATTTCGTGGTTAACGATGCGTTGCGCGAGTCCTTCGATGATTGCGGTCTTGCCGACGCCCGGCTCACCGATCAGCACCGGATTGTTTTTGGTGCGCCGCTGCAGAATCTGGATCGTGCGGCGGATTTCGTCGTCGCGGCCGATGATCGGATCGAGCTTGCCCTGCTCCGCAAGTTCGGTCAGATCGATCGTGTATTTCTCGAGCGCCTGCCGGGTGTCCTCCGCGTTCGGATCATTGACTTGCTGACCACCACGCAGCTCGTCGATCGACAGCGCCACGGCGCCCTTCACGGCGCCGGCCTGTTCCAGCATCGGGGCCAGCGGTGATTTCTTATCCAGCGCAGCGAGCACGAAAAGCTCGCTCGATATGTACTGATCGTCACGCTCCTGCGCCAGCTTGTCGGTGAGATTGAGCAGCTTCGACAGACCGTTGCCCATGTGGACCTCACCGCCGGTACCCTCGACCTGTGGCAGGCGATCGAGAGCGTCACCAAGTTGCGATCGCAGCAAATTGACGTTCGCGCCCGACTTGGTCAACAGTCCACGCGCTGTACTGCCCTGCTGGTCGAGCAGCGCAAGCATGACGTGGACGGGCTGGATGAACTGGTGATCGAGACCTACGGCGAGCGACTGCGCATCAGCCAGCGCCATTTGAAATTTGCTTGTCAGTTTATCCATTCGCATATCGAATCCTCGACCATCGGGGTCAGATCCTCCAATTCGCTACTCGCCGGGATATGGAGAGAAATCGCACCAAATAAAGGGCTCTGGCCCCTTTAATTTTTACCTCCGGAAAACGAAACTGGCCATGCGTCCGCAGGCGCCGTCCCTGCGGTACGAAAAGAATCGCTCAGGCTCGTTGAAGGTGCAATATTCCCCTCCGCTGACTTGCTCGACACCAACGCGGCTGAGCCGCATCCTGGCCAGTCCGTAAAGGTCTGCCTGCCAGCGCCCGCGTTCATTTTCCGCGAAGCAGTCACCCGCAGCCGCATCGTGTGCCAGAAATTCCTCCCGTACCTCGCCGCCAACTTCAAATGCAGACTGCGAAATGGCCGGGCCAAGCCAGGCGAGCAAATCGGGGGGATCCATCGACATCGCGCGCACCGTTGCCTCGAGCACACCCCTGACCAGGCCGCGCCAACCGGCATGCGCAACCGCCAGCTCCGCACCATCGGCGGACGCGAATATGACCGGCAAACAGTCCGCGGTTTGCACCACGCAGACAACGGCTGACTGTCGAGTGATTGCGGCGTCTGCTTGCAGCGCCTCCCCTGGTGCCGGATCGATGACAACCTGGTTGCCATGAACCTGCCTGAGCCAGCACGGTTCCGCCGGCAAATCGCAAAGTGATCTGAAGCGGCTCCGGTTTTCACAGACAGCATCAGCGTCGTCATCGCATGCACCTAGATTCAATGAGCCGAAACTGCCGCTGCTCACGCCGCCGTAACGCAACGTCGTGCCCGCGATGACGCCCTCAGGCGCGGGCCAGTCTGCAGGGATCCAGCTTTCATCCATGATCATATTCTGAGTGCACTGTCTTCCGCGAGCGCGCTCAATAAATCGGCGAAGTCTGCTGGAGGTGCAAGCTGTAAGTCGATATTTTCTCCGCTGCGCGGATGTGCGAACGTCAGTTTTTCGGCATGCAGAGCCTGGTGGCGGAATTGCCGCAAGGTGTCCCGCAACCTGTCTGATACGCCGGCGGGTATGGCAAGTCGTCCGCCATAGGTCTGGTCACCGACCAGCGCCTGGCGCCGATGGGCGAAATGCACCCTGATTTGATGGGTACGCCCGGTCTCGAGCTGAACACTGACATAAGTGTGTGCGGCAAAGCGCTGGATAACACGGTAGTGTGTGACCGCCGGTTTGCCATCCCGCTGCACGCTCATCTTCAGGCGATCGACCGGATGACGCCCGATTGGCTCTTTGATGGAACCGCCACCCGTCAGGACCCCGGCACACACGGCGAGATAGTGCCGCGCAATTTTCCGTTCGGCCAGCGCGCGCGTCAGCGCGGTGTACGCCTGCAAGGTTTTAGCGACCAGCAACAGACCGCTAGTGTCTTTGTCCAATCGGTGAATAATGCCGGCACGCGGCAACTGGTCCAGTCCGGGGTCATGGTGCAACAGGCCATTCATCAGCGTGCCACGCGGATTTCCGGCACCGGGATGCACGACCAGGCCGACTGGTTTGTTGACGACCAGGCAATCCTCGTCTTCAAATATTATGTCCAGATCCAGTGCCTCGGGCTCACTCTTTACCGAGATTTCCGGCTGCAACTGCAACAGAACGCTTTCGCCGCCAATGACGGGATCGCGCGGGCGCATCGCACGCTCATCCACCGTAATGAATCCCTGCAGGAGCCAGCTTTTCAGCCGGCTGCGGGAGTATTCAGGAAACATCCTGGCCAGCGCCCGGTCCAAACGCTGACCGGAAAGCTCCGCCGGGATAAATTTTTGCCGGGCTTCGGACATCTGATCCAAGAGTATTGCTAATCCGGAGAATCAGGAGTTTACGGTATACTTGTCGATCGGGTGGAATTCATGCAAAGTCCCGCCCGCGAAAAAATACAGCCAGTTGGACCAGACTTCAAAACGGATGACCTCAGACCGCTCAAAACTGACACGAAACCTGCTGGTGCTTGCAACGATGCTGGCGTTGGCGGTTGCTGGAGGCTGCGCCAGCAACGAGGAAGAATTTAGTCTCGCGTCGAGTATTGAGGATGCGTATGTCGAGGCGCAGGAGGCGGTGGCGGTCGGCAACTACCGCAAGGCGATCGGCATTTTCGAGGCATTGCAGGCCCGCTTTCCGTTCAGTGAATTTTCTACACAAATTCAGCTCGAGTTGGCCTACGCCTATTACATGGATCACCGTGTCGAACAGGCCATTGATGCTGCGGACACGTTCATTCGTGAAAATCCGATCCATGCACGCATCGACTACGCAATTTATATCAAGGCGCTCGCGCATTTCGAACGTCAGCAGGGAATGCTCGAACGCCTTTTCAGAAAGGATATCGACAAGCGTCCTCCGCGAGATGGTCAGCTGGCGTTCTCGCTGCTCAGTCGCCTGGTGGAACGCTATCCGGCGAGTCCGTATGCAGCCGACGCGCAGCAGCGCATGATTTATCTGAAAAATCGTCTTGCTGCCTACGAAAACGTTGTGGCGCGGTTTTACCTGAAGCGCGACGCCTATGTGGCCGCATTGAACAGGGCAAAAACGGCCCTCGAGACATACCACGGCGCCGACAGCGGCGAAGAATCACTGCAAATCATGATCAAGGCCTATGAGGGTCTGGGCATGACCGAACTGGCCGAGGACACGCGTCGCGTCCTGCAGAAGAATTTCCGGGACGATCCGGTGGTGCAGAACCAGTAGGGAATCGCCCGCCGGGGCGGGCTCCTACGACAATTTTGTTTATTCGGACGGCCAAAATTGTAGAAACCATTCGTAGGAGCTCGCCCCGGCGGGCGATTCATTATTCAGGGAAGGTGTAGCGCGATGTGATCGGGTACCTCCAGTCCCGTCCAAACGCACGACGACTGATGCGTATCCCCGGCGGCGCCTGGCGCCGCTTGTACTCACTACGTTTCACCATTTCGAGCACCCGGATGACCACGTCCCGGTCGAAACCCCGCTCCACGATTTCGTTCACTGACAGATCCTGTTCGATAAAGGCCTCGAGTATCGGATCGAGAATGTCGTAATCCGGCAGTGAATCACTGTCTTTCTGATGCGACCGCAACTCTGCCGAAGGCGGTCTCGAAATAACCCGCTCGGGAATGACTTTGCTGATCGAATTCCGGTAACGGGCGAGCTTGTAGACGAGTGATTTGCTGCAATCCTTGATTGGCGCGAATCCGCCCGCCATATCGCCGTACAAGGTGGCATAGCCGACTGCCATCTCGCTCTTGTTGCCCGTGGTCAGCAACATGCGTCCTGTCTTGTTGGATATCGCCATCAACAGGAGGCCGCGACACCGTGCCTGTATGTTCTCCTCCGTAACATCGATATCGCGACCCTCGAAGACCGTCGCGAGCTGTTGCAGCGTCGCCTCGTACATCGGTTCGATCGGAATGACGTCATAGCGCACCTTTTGTATCCTGGCCTGCTTTGCCGCATCTTCCTGGCTCATGGTGCTCGTGTAGCGAAACGGCATCATTACCGCTCGCACCCGGTCGGCACCGAGAGCATCGCAGGCAATCGCAAGAATCAGCGCCGAATCAACGCCACCGGACAAGCCGAGGATGACACCAGGGAAGCCGTGCTTGCCGACATAGTCGCGCGTACCGCAGACCAGCGCCTCATATACGCTTTGATCATGCGGCAATAGTGGCGCAACCTCTCCAGCTTGTGGCAGGACACCGGCGCCATCTGCCGCCAACTGTAGGTAATACACTTCCTCCCTGAACGCAGCGGCGCGAAACACCACTTCGCCGCTTCTGTCCATGGCAAAAGACCCGCCATCGAATACCAGTTCGTCCTGTCCGCCAACCATGTTCAGATAGATGGCCGGAATACCAATTTCCAACACGCGCTTCCGAACGACATCCTCCCTGTGCAACTGGCTGTCTGTTTCGTAAGGCGAACCGTTAATCACAACCAGTACCTCGGCACCGGCCGCACGGCTGGCAGCGGTGGGCGCGCTGCCCCAAACATCCTCACAGATATTGATTCCGACACGAACACCGTTGAGCGTAAATACCGACGCCTCCTTGCCCGCCGTAAAGTAACGCTCCTCGTCGAAGACGCTGTAGTTTGGCAACAAGTGCTTGTGATAATGCGCGAGAACCTCACCGTCCCTGAACACCACGCAGGCATTAAAAATGTCATCGTGCTGGTAGTCCGGAAACCCGACCAGCACGGCAATCTCGCGAACGGAGTCGCGAATAGTCTCCATGGCATGCTCGACGCGGCGCCGCAAGCCCGCATGGAACAACAGGTCCTCGGGCGGATAGCCGCATATGCTCAGTTCGGGAAAGACAATCAGATCAGCCCGCATGTCGTCACGCGCGCGTGCTGCATAGTCAATGATTTTTTGCGTATTCCCGGCGATGTCGCCGACCACAAGATCAAGCTGTGCCAGTGCGACGGTAATTTTGTCAGTCATGGCGGTATCGCAATCTTCCCGGGCAATCTGCGAAGCCCTCGCAGTCCCCATGTTAGCAAGTGGTGCGCGCTTCAGTCTGTTAGAAGTTCCATCATCTTGCTGCCAAGCTCTGCCGGTGACCGCACGGTAGCGGCGCCGGCCGCATCGAGCGCTTTGAACTTGTCAGCGGCGGTACCCTTGCCGCCGGCGACGATGGCGCCGGCATGGCCCATGCGCTTGCCTGGCGGTGCGGTCACGCCCGCAATGTAGGCGACGACCGGCTTCGTAACTTCCGATTGCATGAACTCCGCAGCGGCTTCCTCATCGGTGCCTCCGATCTCGCCGACCATCACGATCCCGTCCGTCCCGGGATCCTCCTGGAAGAGCTTAAGGCAGTCGATGAAATCCATGCCGCCTACAGGATCGCCGCCAATGCCAATGCAAGTGCTTTGTCCGAGCCCGTTCTGAGTGGTCTGATAAACGGCTTCGTAAGTCAGTGTGCCCGATCGGGATACGACGCCGATGCGGCCCTTGCAGTGAATAAAGCCGGGCATGATGCCGATTTTGCATTCATCCGGCGTAATGATGCCGGGACAATTGGGCCCGATCAGGTGGCAGCCGTTGATTTCCAGCGCGGCTTTGACATTGACCATGTCCAGCACCGGGATGCCCTCGGTGATGCACACGATGAGACTGACGCCTGACTCGGCCGCTTCCTGGA
The DNA here is from genome assembly GCA_004357475.1 of Gammaproteobacteria bacterium. Taxonomy (GTDB): domain Bacteria; phylum Pseudomonadota; class Gammaproteobacteria; order Steroidobacterales; family Woeseiaceae; genus SZUA-117. The sequence continues at coordinate 3,775 of SMWE01000046.1, read as the reverse complement.
TTGCGCCGGCAGCAAATCGTGCGGGCACGTAAATCATGCTTACTTCCGCGCCGGATTCGGCGACTGCTTCGCGCATCGTGTTGTAAACCGGCACACCGAGATGCTCTTCACTGCCACGGCCAGGAGTAACGCCGGCAACAACCCTGGTGCCGTACTCAATGCATTGCTCAGTGTGAAATGAACCCTGATTGCCGGTAATTCCCTGGCAAACGACCTTGCTGTTGCTGTCAATCAGTACGCTCAAGAGTGGCTTTCCGGAGGACTCAGTTCGCAGCAGAAGAGACTACTTTTTGCGCTGCATCCGTCAAATCGTCTGCTGAGATGATATCGAGGCCACTTTCAGCGAGCAGCGTGCGTCCCTTGATCACGTTCGTGCCCTCGAGACGCACGACAACCGGCACCCGGACCCCGACTTCCTTCACCGCACTGATGATGCCTTGCGCGATCAAATCGCAGCGTACAATTCCGCCGAAGATGTTGACCAGGATCCCCCTGACGTTCCGGTTGGAGAGAATTAATTTGAATGCGGCAGCGACCCTTTCGCTGGTTGCCCCGCCGCCAACATCCAGGAAGTTGGCCGGCTCTCCACCGTGCAACTTGATCAGGTCCATGGTGGCCATGGCCAGACCGGCGCCATTGACCATGCAGGCGATATCGCCATCCAGCGATACGTAGTTCAGATCGTGCGCCGCTGCTTCCCGTTCCTTCTCATCCTCCTGGCTTGGATCGCGCAGTTCTGCCAGCCGCTCCTGGCGGAACAAGGCGTTGTCGTCAATGTTGACCTTGGCATCCAGCGCGAGCAGCTCGCCACTTGCGGTAATTATCAACGGGTTTACCTCGATCAGGCTTGCGTCACACTCCAGGAACAATTGATACAGTCGCTGCATGAGATCGGCAAACTGACCGCGTTGCTTTTTGTCCAGCCCCAGGCCGGCTGCCAGTTGCTGTGCCTGCTCGTCCTGTACCCCGTTATCTGGTGAAATGGCCACCGTCAAAATCTGCTCGGGCGTCTCGGCCGCAACCTTCTCTATATCCATTCCGCCCGCAGCCGATGCGATAAACGAGACTTTGCTGACTTCACGATCAATCAGCGTGCTCAGATACAGCTCCCGCTCGATCTCTGATCCCGCCTCAACGTAGACAATGTTGACCGGCAGGCCTGCAGGCCCGGACTGGCGGGTAACCAACATCGTGCCCAGCATTTCACCGGCATATTGCTGCACTTGTTCAGAAGAATGTGCGAGTTTGACGCCGCCGGCCTGGCCGCGGCCGCCGGCATGCACCTGCGCTTTCACCACCCACAGATCGCCGCCCAACTCGATTGCCGCTGCGTGAGCGACTTCGGCGGTTTCTGCAGGCATGCCCTCGGGAACCGGAATACCGTACTCAGCAAACAGTTTTTTCGCTTGGTATTCGTGAAGATTCATTCTTGGATTTTTATTTTTGGGACCGCGGCAAAAGTCGGCGTATTTTGGAGCAAAGTCCCGGTATACGCAAAATATTCGGGTTGAAGTTGTCCATAGACTACAATCGGCGCTGACCGGGCGCGCGCCCCGGCTTTATTTTGGAGAGCAATGGCTCAGGCACTCACAGATACCGGGTCACTGCGTAGCGAGTTATCGCTGCTGCGCAGCATCGACGAGTCAGATCTGACGTGGCGGGTGCTGGGTACGCTGAACGTCTTCCGCCTGCTGCTTGCCCTGGTCCTGCTTGTCCTGTTTCTCGCCAGCGGTGATGCAAGATTCTTCGGCGACCGCTACCCGGCGCTGTTCTTCGCCACCGCCATGGCCTACCTCGTGTTTTCGATCATGTCCGGACTGGCCATCCGGCATCGCTGGGTAACGGCAGGGCCTCAGGTACTGGCGCAGGTCACGGTTGATATCCTGGCAATCGTGACCCTGATGCACGCCAGCGGCGGAATCTCCAGCGGGCTCGGAGGACTACTGATCGTGTTTGTCGGTGCCAGCAGCCTGGTATTGCCGCTGCAGATTCCGGCTTTTTTTGCCGCGATCGCGACCCTGACCATTCTTGGCGAGCAGTTTTTCTCGCAGATCGGCGGCGTCAGCGACACCAGTGATTACCCGGCTGCCGGCGTGCTTGGCGCAATAATCTTTGCTATTTCGCTGGCCGCACAGCCGCTGGCCCGGCGCATTCAGTTCAGCGAGGCGCTGGCGCGGCAACGCGGCGTCGACCTTGCAAACCTGTCGGAGCTGAACGAATACATCGTGCAGCATTTGCGAGAAAGTATCGTCGTTATCGATGCTGACGACAGGATCCGCCTGATCAACGCCTCCGCCGCGCAACTCCTCGGCGCGCCCGGCGAATGCCACGGCATGCCGCTGGACGATGCGTCGACTGAGCTGGCGGAGCATGTCACGGAATGGAGAAAACACCAGGCGGAGAGCACGCATACCGAATTCTCCATGGTTGCCGGCGACGACAGCGCACGCATCGAGGTGCACCTGGCCCCGCTTGGCAAGGGCAATGAACGCAGCGGCCCGATTCTTGTATTCCTGGAAGATGCGAGCCTGATGAATGCGAGGGTGCAGCAGTCGAAACTGGCCTCGCTGGGTCGCCTGAGCGCCAGCATCGCGCACGAGATCCGTAATCCGGTTGGGGCGATGAGTCATGCCGGGCAACTACTCGCCGAATCGAAGGCCCTTTCGGTCGAGGACCTGCGCCTGACGGAGATTATTCGCACACACGCCGAGCGTGTCAGCCACATCATCGATACCGTGCTGCAGCTGTCGCGCCGCGAGTCCAGCCGCCCGGAGCGGTTTGCGCTGGAGCCATGGCTCAGGGACTTCACCGAGGAGTTCACGCGCACGCTCGAGCTGCAGGAAGGCGAGTTGAGCGTTGCCAGCGTGACGGAGAATCTCGAGATACGAATGGATCCCAGCCATTTGCGCCAGGTCCTGTGGAACCTGTGCGATAACGCGGTTAAATATGCGAGTGCGACCGGCGGCATCATGGTCGAATTGCACGCCGGCCAGACGCAACGCACACGCCAGCCGTATCTTGAGGTCCTTGACCACGGTCACGGTGTTGATCCGCAAATCGTCGATAAAATATTTGAACCGTTCTTTACCGACCGCAGCGGCGGCACCGGATTGGGACTGTATATTTCGCGGGAACTCTGCGAGTTGAGTCGCGCTACTCTCGTTTTTCAGCCACGCGAAACCGGCGGCAGCATATTCAGAATCGTGTTTGCCGATCCGGCGCGCTGGGAAGGCGTGGGTAGTTAATGAGCAAGCCTCTTGCACTGGTCATCGACGACGAACCCGACATCCGCGAACTGCTGTCGCTCACGCTTGGGCGCATGAACATAGAGACCGCGGTCGCGGAAGATATCAAAAGTGCGAAAGTTCTGTTGTCCAGCAAGCGATTCGATATCTGCCTGACTGACATGCGCTTGCCGGACGGCGATGGTCTGGAACTGGTCGAATGGATGCAAAAAAACGCGAGTGGCGTGCCGGTCGCCGTGATCACCGCTCACGGCAACGTCGAAACTGCCGTTGCGGCCCTCAAGCTTGGTGCATTCGACTTTATAACCAAGCCACTGGATCTGCAAAATCTTCGCAAGATGGTCGAAAACGCGCTCAAGCTTCGCGACCAGCAGGCAGGCGAGACGTCGCAGCTGCTGGGTGATTCGCCGGCCATGCAGGAGCTGCGCGACCTGATCGACAGGGTCGCCCGCAGCCAGGCGCCAGTACACGTATCTGGAGATTCGGGCACCGGCAAGGAACTGGTTGCACGGCTGATCCACGCTAGCGGG
>SMWE01000008.1 GCA_004357475.1 Gammaproteobacteria bacterium | reverse complement strand
GCGGCTGCGAAAATCCTCCCGCTGCAGTTGCGTCAACAGGGCGTCGATTTGCTGGCCGCTGTTTCCGGACTGGTCAAACGTGCCGGGAGCAAACAGGAACCGGATTTCCGGAGTATCGTCAAACACCGCGCTTGATCCCAGTCCCATAAGCTGAACGGTAAACGGGCCGGCCGGGTCATTTTCCCAACCCCCGACGATTCTCCGGTTTCTGCGCATATAGGACCAGGCCACCACGTAACTGCGACCGACCTCCACGTCGACAAAGGTTTCCTCGTCGGTACGCAGTAACACTTCATCCGGGGCTTCGCCTGACAGCCGCTCACTGATGGAAAAAAGTATCCTTGGAGATTTGGTCTTTTCGCTGGCAACCGCGATCACGATCCGGGTACGGCCGGGCTCGCTTTGCAAGTCCTCGATCGGTGGCCCCAGCCGCTGGGCAGCATTAAGCGATTGCGTCATTGCAAGTATCAGCAGTCCTGTTAATGGCCAAACTAATTTACTCATTCATGTCCCCTCTCAGATTGCTGATAGCGCCATTCTAAACAGGTTAGGCGAAGCAATGCAAAATCCATTAAAATGGAGTGCTTCGCAAAGGGAGAAAAGTTTATGTTTTCTGTATGTCGCATGCTGGCCATGGCCATCGCTGTTTCATGTTTTCTCATGGCCGGGCCGGCGCTGGCGAGAACGAGTGATGAACTGAAAGCCTTGCAGCAGGAAATTCAGACCCTCCAGCAAGGCCAGGCGAATATCCAGAAGGACCTGGACGAGATAAGGCCTGATATGGTCGAGGGGCAAAAACTGGGTATCAGCGGCACACCCAGCTTCGTGGTGGGCCTGACCGACCCCGAAGACCCCAGCAAGGTGCACCTTACCAAGTTCATCCGTGGTGCCCAGTCATTGACGGCATTCAGTGCCGCGATTGACGAGTTGATCAAGACCGCGGCTGCCAAAAAGTAGGCGACTTAAAACCGGTGCGGATTTATCGCCACGGCCGCAATGAAGCGTGAGATAGCCTCGTCACCGCGCCCGAGCCCTTCCAGCACCCCCCCAGATTGAAAAGGCTGTCAGCCGACTGTGGATTGAGCACGATCGCTCTCTCGAAATGTTGTCCAGCCTGCTCAAGGTTGCCACGGCGCAGTAACGCCGTCCCCCAGTTGTGTTCAATCTCCGGATCCGTGGGTGCGAGGCGGACGGCACGCCCGTATTCGGCGAGGGCGCCGTCGAAATCGCCGCTGAAGGCAAGCTCGTTGGCCCGCTGCTTCCAGCTTGAATTCCGTCGTGAATACTTGTCTATTCTGTATCGTCATTTTGTCACCTAAGTTTTGTGAGGTCATGCTAGCACCTCTAGTTAGGTGGCCAAATTAACTATGCCACTACACTTGGGGCCGCAGAAGTCCGGCGCACCGTCCTTCCCCGAGCACCGCCTGGTTGGCAGGTAGTCAACATAGCGCGTGATGTAAAGATCGAGGAAGCCATCGCGGTCGAAGTCACAGAAGGCTGCCGACGCCGACCAGCCATCCACCTTGGCGCCGGCTGCCACGGTGATATCGGCGAACGAGCCGTCCTGCTGGTTGCGATAGAGGCGGTCGGGACCGTAGTTGGTCACGAACACGTCAACCCAGCTATCGGTGCAGGACACACCAAGTACTGCAATGGCAAGGAGGCTGCAACGCGCGAATGGCGCGGCGGTCAACCGTACGCGAGTCGAACAGGGCGGTAACGAGCCCGACCACTATCTCTCTCGGCTGATAATGTAATTGTGTCCGGCTTCCAGTGGCTGGACGATGGTAGAGGCGCTGCCGTCGCTCCAGTCAACAACAAGGCGGTTGATCCGCTCGTACGGCCCCAGCCCGAAATGCGCCACCGGTGGGTCGAAAGAGACAAAGCCGCCGCCGGCCTTGATTTCCCGCAGTTGGTGACGCTCATCGTTTTCGCCGTAAAACAGCGTGATCCGGTTGCCGATACCGAAGTGATTGCCCAGCGTGTCGCGGAATTCGAATGAGATAGAATGCCGCTCCTCTTGCACGTGGTTGATGAACACGTCGAACTCGCCGTCCAGCGAACGGGAAATGATATCGAGGTCGCCGTCCCGGTCGAAGTCCAGGTAAACGAAAGCGTGCTGCTTGCGCAGATTCACCAGGCCGAATTCCTGCTCCCGGGCCTCGAAGCCCTGGCCGGCCTGATTGTGGAAAAACTTGTTTGAATACATCGACGTTTCCAGCCACCAGCCATTGGTCACGTACAGATCCTGCCACTCGTCGAGGTCGAGGTCGGCGAAGCGCGCATTCCACGCCCAGAAGGCATCAAACACGCCCAACGCCTTAGCTTGCTCGGTGTAGCGGCCGTCGGACTGCCGCACCAACAGCACATTGCCCTGCATGGCTTGATCGATCGCGCCCTGGTCGAGGTACTTGTCGCCCAGTATTTTGGGCTGGGCCACTGCGTCATAGGCGGCATAGGCATTGCACAATTGGCGGTGCACGGGGAACGCACCGGCGGGAATCTGTGGACAAAATGTCCAATCGCGCCGAATCAACGATTTCTTGATCCGCAGCGTGATCATGCATTCGTCCCGTTGCCGGACCGTTTCCAGATCCAAACAGCCATCCATATTTGAGCGCCGCAACAGGTCGCTGAGTACGAACCTCTTGCCACACGCTTCACGCACGTCAGAGGATTCGAACAATTCGCAGTAACGCCGCTGGAAATCCTTGCGGCGTTGAATAACGAAGGCTTTGCGCTCCCTGATACCGACCGGCTGATTACCTTGTTCCCGACGCATCGAAAAATCGTTGACCTTGCCGGACAGGAACAGGTCCAGGTCCAGGTCATTGTCGATATCGGCCGCATCGATGCTCATCGTAGCCAGCGTGGACACCGGCACCGGACCACCGGCTGAAAGCTGACGGAACCGACCCGCAGACGTGCCCTCGTAAAAGATATCCGGTTCCATGTAATCGTTGCCAATGATCATGTCAACATGGCCATCCTGGTTCAGGTCGGACCAGTACACCGCAAGCGTTTCGCCAACGATCTCCTGCAGCGGTTGCTGGGCAAAGCCGAGATTTCCCTGGTTCAGCGCGATATAGTTGGTGGCGCGGTGTGCAGGCGCCATGCGGGGGATCAGGAAGAACCAGTTGCCCTTGAGGATATCGAGGTCGCCGTCCTGGTCGATATCCGCAAATGCCGCCGCCTGGGTCATCAGGCCTTCGAGATGCGGCAATGCCACGACTCGCGCCTGCTTGAAACCATCACAATCACCGGCGACGATAAAATCGTCGTCGCCAAAAGTCCCGGCAAACAGGTCCAGGCAACCATCGTTGTCCAGGTCTACCAGGGCGACCAGCAGAACATTGGCTTGTTGCAAGCGGGGAATGTCCAGTTGCACCGGCTCGAAGCGGATTCCTGCGGAATTGCGGTACAGGCGGACCCCGCGGTTGTCGGCGACCGCCAGGTCGGGCCAGCCGTCCCCGTTGAAGTCGCCTGCCGCGATACCCCGGCCCTGTGAGAACGGCAGCATATAGTCCAGCGCCAGTGGCTCCGGATTAAACAGGCCCAGCTTATTGCCCGGCTGGTGTTTGAAGGGCATGGAACCGGCAGGCGATCGTGTGCGATACGCCACTGCGCTCAGACTCACGCCGTCCTGACTGTAGACCACGCCGGCAGCTTCGGCAGGCAGCGCCCGCGAGGAACGCGTCTTCGCCTCCCTGCCCCCCTCGCCCGATCCAGCCGCATTGGCCGGATTCATGCCGGGCTGATTCCGGTGAGAAAAATGCTGCTCGAACATTCTGGCCTCGCGGCCGGCCTGGTAGTCTTCCCAGCCCCCGGCGAAGTAACCTGTCGCCACGCCGAATAGTGCCACGGTCAGGAACAGCTTCCCGGAAAACCGCCAGGACAGCATATTCGCCACCAGCATCAGCGGATAGATGCTGAATACGCCCAGAGTGAACAATAGCACCATCGCGAATTCGGGTGGCAGTCCCGCCACCAGCAGCGCCTGCACAACAACCACGTCGAACGCGATTGGCACCGGCGCGAAGGTGCCAAGCAGCCCAACCAGGGCCATCGCCGCAAAGGATACCTGCCAGCTTGACAGTGACTCGAACGGAATCAGGTTGGCCATGGCTGAGCCAAGCAAGCCGGCCAGGAACATCAGCGGAACCGTGCGCACCGCAATAAACAGGAAGTTGCGCCACAGGTCTCCGGTCAGGCCGCGCAGAGCAACGGACCATGGCTCGGGCCCGACCGGCAGCACTGCACAACTGTCCGCTTGCAACGCAGGAACCGGATCGGCCAATGTACTGTCCCGATCAGCAAAGCGCACCAGCAAAGGCAGCGCCAGCAATAAAAATACGAGCGTTGCGACCAGCTTGGTAACTGCCATGTACATGGGCAACAGACTGAAAGTCATCACCAGCACGATGATGTTCAGCGTCGGCGAGGCGAACATTGTCGCCAGGCTGGTACCCTTGCGCATGCCCTGCTGGTGCATTCCGTAGGCAATGGGTGCGGCGCAGTTTACGCACACACCCAGCGGAGCACCGATCAGCACACCTTTGAGGATATCCCGGAAGACGCTGCGAAAGCTGCTCAGCCGGCGCCGCAATTGCAACAAGGTGAGCACCAGGGTGGCCAGCAGCACGCCGAAGGTCATACCCTGGCGGTTGGTGAGAAGCCAGTTCAGCGTGGAATGAACGATTTTGCGCCACATCGGAACTGCGGCATCGACCGGGAAATGGGCCTCGAAACTCAGCACGTCGGCCATCACGGCTTCCCCGGCCATGGCCGCCTTCTCGTCGATGACCGGGTAACGCGAGCCCAACCAGAACCAGGCGAGCAGCGACACAATCAGGATAATCAGTATCGCGATGCGTTTTTTATAATTCATTCAGTATCCCTGGACTCCCTTTTTGCCCACCGCCCTGGCAATTATACATGAGCCCTGAGGGCCAACAGGTAATCCAGACAACTGGACTGGTTTGTAGCTATTCAGGCTTGAAACAGCCGCCAATCAGGCGCGGATTTGAGTACCGGTAAAAGGCTTGACCCCCCGCTCCCGGCAGGGAACGGGGGGTCAAGATCAGTGGATCGTGCTAACGCCTACTTCTTGGGCGTGTAGTTAGGATCCTTGGAGACAGGCTCTTGAGCAGGGGCCTCGACAGCCCGGCCCTGGAACTGTGCTGAGGGGGCCTCGCTCGAGGGCAGCGCGATGCAGATATCTGGTACGCAGAGGTCCAGTGCCTCGCCCACGCAGATGCCATCCCAGGCAACGTCGCAACAGAAGGAATCCAGGGCGCAGACAGTTGCCTCGCATTCCGCTTGCTCACAGCCGGGTTCGCCATGTGCTTCGGTGCAGTT
>SMWE01000007.1 GCA_004357475.1 Gammaproteobacteria bacterium | reverse complement strand
TATTCGGAGATCGGCGGGGCATTTAACCCCGAAGTCGGCTTTCTCACTCGAAGTGATTACCGCAAGGTAAGTGGGCTGGTCCTGCGCCGGATACGGCCGGATAATCTGTGGAACCTATTCGAGATCCGCCCACACGTATCCTATCGCGGGTTTTGGGATTTTGACGGCTTTCAGGAGACAGGATTTCTGCACGTTGACTCCCACTGGGAATTCGACACGGGCGCTGAAATTCACACGGGATTCAATGTGACCAAGGAAGGCGTCAAGACGCCGTTCGATATCGTTCCTGGCGTTACTATCCAGCCGGGTACCTATGACCACGCGGAAGTGCAGATCATCTTCCGCGGTAATGAATCGAAACCACTCAATTTCGGCTTGCGTGCAATAGTGGGCGGCCGGTTCGGCGGAGACCGGGTTTCGTTAGCGCCGACAGTGAGATTTCGCATCGGCGAAAAGTTCAGTTCCGAGCTCGCATTCAACTACAATGACTTCGATCTGCCGGTACCGGGTGGAGATTTTACCGCCAACCTGCTGCGTCTCAGGCTGTCCTATTCGTTTACGCCAAAAATCCTGCTGCAGTTGCTGTCACAATATAACGAGATCGACGACCAGGTATCGACCAACCTGCGATTTTCGTGGCTGCAGTCAGCGAACACCGGTCTGTTCCTTGTGTACAACGAAGTCGATGAAGGAGGCCTGGGTGCGCTGCCACGCGGCCGCGAATTCATCGTCAAGTTCAACCACATCTTCGACGTTCTCAAATAGCAGCGTGATTCGTTGCATGATCTGAGACCGGCCTTGCCAACTGCAGCGAATCAAAATACTGTGCTTGCAGCACAGCGGGAGACAGGTTCATGACCAGTAAAGTTCGCAGTCTGTTATTGACTGCATGTGTTGCCATCGTTTTCCGCTGCGGAATCAGCATGGCAACCGCGGCAGATAACGAAGACCGCCCGCCCGCGCGCGCGCGATATCGGGCTCGTCATCGGCACTTTTCCAACCGGGCCCTTAAACGCAATAACGGACGTTGCGGACGTCAGGGTCGGTCACGCGACGGTTATTGAAGGCGATGACATTCGCACCGGCGTAACCGCGATCATCCCTGGTCCCGGCAACCTCTATACACACCCGATGCCGGCATGGATCCACGTCGGCAATGGATATGGCAAACTAATTGGTGAAACTCAGGTGCGCGAGTTCGGCGAGCTGGAGACGCCGATACTCCTGACTTGCACGCTCTGTGTGTGGAGCGCGGCGAACGCACTCAAGGAATGGGTGTACGAACAGCCAGGCATGGGTGAGCATACGGTCAACCCGATCGTTGGCGAGACCAACGACTCCCGTGTCAATAACATGTGGGCTGATCCAATACAAAGTGAGCAGGTATTCGAGGCGCTGGATAACGCCAGCGGCGGTCCGGTCGAAGAGGGCAGCGTTGGCGCCGGTACCGGGACACAGGCATTCGGCTGGAAAGGTGGCATCGGTACCAGCTCCAGGGTCCTGCCGGAATCGCTGGGCGGTTACACGGTCGGCGTCCTGGTGCAGACCAATTTTGGTGGAACGCTTACGATCAACGGTGCTCCGGTCGGCCGCGAACTCGGCAGCTATGCGTAGCGGCGCGAGCTCGAAAGTGTGGGGGTTGACGACAACCAGGAAGACGGGTCGATCATGATGATCGTGGCGACTGATGCACCGTTGAATGCGCGCAGTCTGGACCGGATTGGGATGCGCGCAATAATGGGCCTGGCTCGGACCGGCTCGTTTGCGAGCAATGGCTCGGGAGACTACGTCATTGCGTTTTCGACGGATCCGGGCGTGCGGCGTCCACGTACGAGCGATACACCGGTTGCGTCGAAGGTACTGGTCAATTCTTCGATGTCGCCATTGTTCGCAGCGACTGCCGAGGCCACCGAGGAAGCGATTTATAATGCAATCTTCAAAGCTACGACCGTGAGCAGCTCACGGGGTACGCTCGAAGCGATACCAATAGAAGATCTCAAAAGAATTCTTGAAAAACACCAGGTACTGGGATGGGATAAATCGCAACGTCCCTGATCAGTGAATAAAAATTCGGGCATTTACGCTCGAGGGGGATTCATGAAGAAAATACAACGCCACCTCAAGACGATGATGGTTATTGTCACAGGCTGCCTGATCGCAGATCTTGCGATGGCACAGGAAAATTTCGTTTTCTGGCCCAACGCCAACTATGATCCGGCGATTCCGACGGTCGGGGACGTTTTGGGATACCAGCCAGGTGATCGCATTACCTGGCACCGCGATGCCATACGCTATTTCGAAGCACTGGCTGAGGCTGCACCGGATCGAATTTCCGTGTCGCGATATGCACAGACCTGGGAAGGCCGTGACCTTATCTATGTTGTTGTGACTTCGGCAGAAAATATGGCGCGTATCGATGATGTCAAAGCGGGTATGCAACGCCTGGCCGACCCCCGGCAAACGACTCGCGCGGAAGCCGAGGAGATCATCGTAAACCAGCCGGCGGTCACCTGGCTGTCCTACGGCGTGCACGGCAATGAAATCTCCTCGACCGATGCTGCGATGCTGACGGCGTATCACCTGCTGGCGTCACGCGGCGACGCGCGCGTTGCGGACATCATGCGGGACACGGTGGTCGTACTTGACCCGATGCAAAACCCGGATGGTCGCGATCGCTTCGTGCATCATTTCGAAATGTCCGAAGGAATGGTCGCCGATTCCAGCCGGATCTCCGCCGAGCACGACGAACCCTGGCCCGGCGGACGCACCAATCATTACCTGTTCGATCTGAATCGCGACTGGTTCATCCTTACGCAGCCGGAAACACGCGGCCGTATCAGGATTCTGCAGGAGTGGTACCCGGTTGCCTATGTTGACGCCCACGAGATGGGCTCGGACGGTACCTATTATTTTGCCCCGGAGGCCGTGCCCTACAATCCTCACCTGGCCGCAGATCAGCGCGCCAGCCTGACGCTGTTCGGCAGAAATAACGCACGCTGGTTCGACACCTTTGGTTTCGATTATTTTACGCGCGAGGTGTATGACGCGTTCTATCCGGGTTATGGCGCAAGCTGGCCGTCATATTTCGGCAGCATCGCGATGACCTATGAGCAGGCCTCGTCACGCGGTCTCGTATTCAGGCAGTACGATGGCAATGACCTGACGTACCGTTACGCGGTTCGCAATCACTTTGTCACATCGCTGGGCACTGCAGAAACGGTTGCCGTGAATCGCGAGAAATTCCTGACGGATTTCTATGATTACCAGGTGAGCGCAATCGACGAAGGCGAAAGCGACAGAATCCGCGCTTACATACTGCCGGCGCAGGCCGATCAACCGGCCGCTGACAAATTGGCAGGCTTGCTGGTGCAACAGGGCGTCGAAGTCGGACGCGCAACGTCATCGTTCAATGCTTGTGGTCAATCCTACGAGGCTGGCAGCTATGTGATCAATACCGGGCAACCAGCGAAGCGGCTTATTCGCACATTGATGGATCCTGATGTGCCGCTGGAGGAGGATTTCCTCGAGGAACAGGAGCGCCGCCGCGCCAAAAATTTGCCGGACGAAATTTATGATGTTACCGCGTGGTCGATGCCGCTGATGATGAATGTTCGCGCCGATACCTGTAATCGTGCGGTCTCGGAACGATTGGCGGCAGTCGGTCCCGAGCTGGTACAGCCGGGCACCGTGTCGGGTGGCAGTGGATCGGTGGCCTACCTGGTGCCGTGGGGGACGGCGCCGGCTGTGCGCCTGCTTGCCAACGCGCTAAGACAGGGGCTCGCGGTCAAGAGTTCGGACAAACCATTCACGCACTTAGGGAAGCGCTATCCGTCAGGTACCCTGATCATCGACAGGGCCGACAATCCGGATAATCTTTCTGAACTCGTTGCCGAGCTTGTCGCATTGACCGGTGCGAATGCAGTGGCAGTCGACGACAGTTGGGTAAGCGACGGCCCGAACTTCGGCAGCGGCAATGTCGTCCGCTTCAACAGTCCGAATGTTGCGATCGCCTGGGACCAGCCAACGAGTCCTTATGTTGCCGGTAATACCCGCTTTGTCATCGAACGGCAGTTCGATTTCCCGGTAACGACGATACGCACGGCACGCATCGCAAGTTCGGACCTGAGTCTCTACCAGGTCCTGATCCTGCCAGAAACGGGGCGTGGCCAGGATTATGCGTCCGTGCTCGGCGAGCCGGGAATTGCCAATCTAAAAGACTGGGTATCGAAGGGCGGCGTACTGATCGGCATCGGTAACGCGAATCGATTCCTTGCCGATCCGAATATCGATATGCTTTCAATCCGGCGGGAGGATGCCGTGGTCGAAGGCGATGAAGAGAAATCAAGTGGTGTTGGTGGCGGCGATGATGACGAGGTACAGGAGCCGACTGTGCCCGGCAGCTACGTGACCGAAGAGTCGGAGTACCTGGATCTGATTACACCCGAGAAAGACAGTCCGGATTCGGTTGCCGGCGTACTTGTCAAAGTAGACGTGGATGCGGAGCACTGGCTTGGTGCCGGTGTGGCTTCTACGTTGAACGTTCTGGTCCGCGGATCCGATGTCTACACGCCGATTCGCCTGGACAAAGGTGTCAACGTAGCGAGATTTCGGGCGGCCGATGAGCTACTGGCAAGCGGTTACCTCTGGGACGAGAACCGGCAGCAACTTGCCTACAAGCCGTTCGCAGTTGCGCAACGCAGTGGTCGTGGCTATGTCGTCGGCTTTACGCAAGACCCGAACGTACGTGCCTACCTCGACGGACTGAACGTCATTTTCATGAATGCGATCTTCAGGGGGTCCGCCCATGCGCGACCGGTGCGGTAACAACGATACGATTAGTGTTTGTAAATCTTGCCGCCCTTCATGACGAAGCTTACGCGTTCCATCGTCGTAATGTCCTCCAGCGGATTTCCGGGAACGGCAATGATATCGGCTTGTTTGCCCTCTGCAAGCGTGCCGTGGGTATCGGCGATTTCAAGGAACCTGGCGGCAACGCTGGTAGCCGACTGAATCGCTTCCATTGGCGGCATGCCGCCCTCGACCATCAGTGCGAATTCCTGGGCGTTGTCGCCATGCGCAGAGACGCCGGTATCCGTCCCGAACACGATCGGCACGCCGAGCGCATAGGCCCTGGCAAATGTGCTCTTGATAACGGGTCCGATGGCGGCCGCCTTTGGCCGCACGAGTTCCGGGAAGAAGCCGTCGATTTTCGCCTTCTCGGCGACCCAGTTGCCCGCAAGAATCGTCGGCACAAAATAAGTACCGCGGTCTTTCATCAGCCGCATGATCTCTTCGCTCATGTAGGTACCGTGCTCAATCGATGCGACGCCGGCGATGACCGCACGTTTCATGCCCTCGGTGCCGTGGGCATGCGCTGCAACGCGCATTCCGTAGTCCGTGGCCGTAGCGACAATTGCCTTTAGTTCTTCGTCGGTGAATTGCGGATTCTGCCCGCTTTTCGCAACACTCAGTACGCCGCCGGTAGCGGTAATCTTAATCCAGTCCGCGCCATCCTTGTAACGCTGCCGCACCGCCTTGCGCGCATCTTCCGGGCTATTCACGACGCCGTCTTTCGGAGTCGGATCCGCACCAAAGTGTGCTGCCCATCCGTTCGTCGGATCGCCGTGTCCTCCGGTCGAGGCGAGGGTCTTCGCCGCCGTGAATATTCTCGGCCCGGGAACGTCGCCTGCCTCGATCGCTTTCCTCAGTGCGACAGTTACGTTAAACGCGTCACCGAGGTTGCGGACGACAGTAAATCCTGCCTCCAGCGTGCGTTTGGCATACATTGCAGCGTCATACGCGTAGTCCGCTTCGTTCAGAATAAAACGGTTCAGATTGCTTCTTGGAGAGTATTGGCCGGTCAGGTGAACGTGCGTATCCATGAGGCCAGGCAGCACCGTCTGATCAGACAGATCGATCACGGTGTCGTCGTCGCCCGCCAACGTGTAGCCGCGTTCGATGCCTTTAATCGTGTCTCCGCTAACGCGAATCGTTACCTCGGTGAGTGCATGGTCAGCGTCGCCGTCGATCAAACGGCCGGCATGAATGAGTGTGTCAGCGTTTGCGCAACCGGCAGATACGAGCAATCCGCCCACAAGCGTAATGAGTTGTTTCATTTGTTTGATTCCAGTGACTGCATTGATTTTTTGTTAGTCGCCGGGCTGCCCCGGAATGCCTATCGTAAACCATTGCAACCGGGCGCGGCGAGTATGCGAAGATACGGCACTGACCGGCGCCCTGGGGGGGTGCCCGAATCATCAAAGAATAAGAAAGGAGCAGCCGATGGCGGAGTCCGCAGGTTCCGGAGAACAATGGTCGTCCAGGACGGGGTTTTTACTGGCTGCAGTCGGTTTCGCAGTCGGCATGGGAAATATCTGGCGATTCCCCTATGTGCTCGGCGAAAACGGCGGTAGTGCATTCCTCTTTATATACCTCGCGTGTGCGCTGGGTATCGGTCTGCCGCTGCTGATCACTGAATTCACGATTGGCAGGCGCGGAAAAGCCAGCGCGTCCGGCAGTATTCGCGCGGTTGCCGCGGAATGTGGTAAAAGCGGTGCATGGGGGTGGGTCGGCACGCTCGGCATTTTTTGCGCGTTCGTCATTTTGTCCTACTACACGGTGATTTCGGGTTGGACACTGGACTATTTCGTCAAGGCAGCCAGCGGCTCCATGGACAACATCAGTGCCGCGGAATCGGACGCCATGTTCAGCGGTCTGATGGGGGACCCGGTCAGGCTGCTGATCTGGAATACCGTGGTTCACTTGCTGGTCATCGTTGTAATACGCCAGGGGGTACAGTCAGGCATTGAGCGTGCGGCGAAAATCCTCATGCCTGCGCTATTCATTACGCTTATTGTCATGGTGATCTACGGCACCATTGCCGGAGACATGGCCGCCGCCCTGAAATTCCTGCTCGAGCCGGATTTTTCGAAGGTCACGTTCCGTACCGTCATGGTGGCGATTGGCCAGGCGTTTTTCTCGATCGGCATCGGCATGGGGTCCCTGATCGTCTTCGGTGCATACATGCCGAAGGACTTTTCGATTCCGCGTTCGGCGACTGTCGTGATCTTGCTCGATACCGGCGTAGCGCTCCTTGCCGGGCTTGCAATATTTCCGCTGGTATTCCAATTCAACCTGGACCCCGAGGGTGGCGCCGGGTTGATCTTCGAAACACTGCCACTGGCATTCGGACAGATGCCGGGCGGGCGGCTATTCGGCGCAATATTCTTCGTATTACTGATTTCCGCGGCACTCTCATCCTGCATCGGCCTTGCGGAGGGCGTCGTGAACTGGGTCGATGAACACTGGGGTATCCCGCGCCAGAGGGGAATTCTCCTGACGGCGGGTGCGGCCTGGTTACTTGGCATCCTGTCAATCATGTCATTGGGCGACTGGTCGAATTTCCACCCGCTCGACTTTATCCCGGCTTACGAGGGCATGGGCATCTTTAGTGCGCTCGACTATCTTGCAGCCAATAATCTGTTACTCATTGGTGGCTTGTTGCTGTCGGTATTCTTTGGCTGGCTGGTGCCGAAGGCATTGAAGCTTGATGAGATGGGCGTAAGAGACGGGCCGTTTTTCGCGTTCTGGCGATTCATGATTCGTTTCATCATTCCGCCAGTGCTGGTTGTGGTACTGGTCAGAGGGCTTACCGGATAATATCTGTGGTCGCGAAGCGTTATTGATATTGACGCGGCCGCTTCTGATCATCGGCGG
>SMWE01000045.1 GCA_004357475.1 Gammaproteobacteria bacterium | reverse complement strand
GCAGTTGTTACCTATGATGCGAGCATGACAGACGCGATCGACATAGGTGCCGCATCCACGAATGTCGGATTTCCCGCCACCGTCCGGGACGGTCACGACGAATGAGCGTCGTGGAACAGGCATTCGAGGAATACTCGACAATTACGTGCCCGGAATGCGGGCATCAGTCAAAAGACAAGATGCCAACCAATGCCTGTCAGTATTATTACGATTGCAAGCATTGTGATGTGCTGCTCAAACCAAAAGCCGGTGATTGCTGCGTGTATTGTTCGTATGGCGATGTGAAGTGTCCGCCGATCCAGCTGGGTGATTCATGTTGTGCATAGTCGATAAATCGCCTGAAACGTCTACTACAAAAGCATGGCAACCACAGATCTGAAACTCGATGAACCGGGTTCGCTGCCACGGCCTGGTCCAATAGGTCGACTCGTTCGCCTGGCGTTTGGCTTGACATGTGCCTGGTATGTTCAGGGTCTTCTGGTTGTTTCCAACCAGCTCATGGACTCAAGTGGCCATCTCAGACCTGTGGTCTGGAATGGAATTGTCGTCGGTTTATTTCTGATCAGCTACGTAATCAACATTGGCTATTCGCGTTCCTGGAAAAAATGGCCCGCTATTGTTAGTGCAGCATTATTTCTCATCGTTGCAGGAATCGGCTATATCGCGTCAGCATCTTTCCAGACAGAACTTTTGGCACGCACGATATGGGTATGGGAAGTCTATCTGTACACGCATTTGGGTGTGGCTTTCCTGATATCAGGAGTTATCGCAACGCCTGGTTGCGAAATGCGTGCGTTTCATGATCTGTATTCGCGGATCACTGGCATAGCCACCAGGGAACATTACTGCCCGGTCGGGCCATTACACCCCATTGATCAGTGGGAGGCGGGCACGAAATAGGGGAAATAGGGGTCAGACCTCGGATTTCGTTCAGCTGATCATCGTTCGTTTCGGTTTGACAACTTTCAATACGATTGAAGAAGACGCGTCCTTGACGGCCGGCATGCTCAGCAGTTCACCGTCGATGAATTTTCCGAATGCATCGAGGTCAGATGCGACGACCTCGAGCATGAAATCGATCGAACCCGAGATCATGTGACAGGCCTGCACCTGCGGATGCTCGCGAACACGGCGCCGGAAGTCTTCAGCGAGCTCGGTGTTCTGGCGTTCGATATTCACGGTAACGAATGCTTTGACGGTGTGCCCGAGCGCGGTTTCGTTAAGGATCACCGTGAAATTCTCGATAACGCCGCGCTCCACCAGTGCCTCGACGCGCCGCTGGACGGCGCTCGCTGACAGGCTGACCCGGGTGGCCAGTTGCGACCAGGTGATGCGTCCGTCCGCCTGCAACGTCGACAGGATTTCTGTGTCGTATCTATCCACAAGTCACAATTCCTGCATAAAATTCAACGAATGGTAATAAATCCTGCACATTATAGGCCCTGGATTACCGAAAACGCCAGCACCCTGCTGCAACTCTTCTCTAGACTAACGCCCTGCAATTAACTCGCGCCATGCGGAGGCCGCCATGTCATATCTCAAGAAAATCGACCATGTTTCCTATGCCGTTGAAAAGGGCAACATTGAAAAGTGGGCGTGGTTCCACATCGAAGTGGAAGGCGGCACGCTGATCAAGCGCATCGACGACGCCCGCCCTGGCGACCCGAACAGTAGCATGAAGATCTGGTGTATCGATTTCGGTGATTTCGGCATCGCATTGATCGAGGGCATCGACCGTGACGAAAAATCCCAGGTGACCAGTTTCGTCGAGAAGCATGGCGATCACTCCTGCCAGCACGTGGCCTATGATTGCTACAACCTCGAGAATTTCATCGCTCACATGAAATCGCTGGGCGGACATCCGCGCGGCAATGTACTCGTACAGGACGACGGCTTCGGCATTCTGAAGCAGATGTTCGCCAAGGGTTATGCATCAGGTCATGCCGGTGAAGCAACATTCCCCGAATATTGCGAGCGGCCGCAGACAGCCGACGAGGCGAAGGCAGTGGAAATCACTTTCTCAAACAAAGCCGGTGGCGAATTCTACAAGCAGGTGCAAAACGCCATCGACGAAGATGACCAGCAGCCCTTCTTCGATTTCAGCCACATGGCGGAAGACTGGGAAGCGCCCGCCGAGCAGCCTAAAGGATCCGCCGACCCGGCAGCGAAACTCGTTGCAGCCTGATTAGCGCCAAACCTCGCGTGCAGTATCGACGACGAGTTGCAATTTCGCCCACTGATCGTCCTCAGTGATTTCGTTGCCGTGTGACGTGCTTGAAAACCCGCATTGCGGGCTGACACACATGTTTTCGATGGGCATGAAATTTGCGGCCTCATCGATACGCTTGGCGAGGTCGGCAACGGATTCCAGTTCGGGAAATTTTGAGGAAATAATTCCGAGAACAACGATCTTATTATCAGGGACGAATCGCAATGGCGCGAAATCTCCGGAACGCTCGTCGTCATACTCGAGAAAGTATGCATCGACATTGAGGTCGTTGAAAAGCACCTCGGCAACCGGCTCGTACCCGCCTTCTGCAAACCACTGGCTGCGAAAATTCCCCCTGCACAGGTGCACGGCGATCACGAGGTCGTCCGGACGATTGTCGATGACTGCATTGATCAGCGCAGCATAGGTGCGCGGCAACTCGTCCGGGTCATCGCCGCGCTCGGCGGCGGCCGCGCGCATTTTCACGTCGCATAAGTAAGCAAGATTGGTGTCGTCCATCTGGATGTAGCGGGCACCGACTTTGTAAAGTGCATCGATTTCCTCCCGGTAACATTGCGCCAGGTCTTCAAAAAATTCATCGAGGTCCGGATAGGCGTCCATGTTTATTCCGGCGCGTCCCCCGCGGAAGTGGACCATGGTTGGCGAGGGAATCGATACTTTCGGCGTGTTGGCTACCTGGGCCTGCAGGAACTCGAAGTCGTCGACCTGTATGTCCTGCGTGTGTCGCAGCTTCCCCGTTACGCTCAGAGTGGGCGGTGTGAAGCCAACCTTTTCCTGAGCATCGGAGCTTGCTGCAATATTGCCGGTGACACTGACGCCTTCGAGTTTTTCCAGGAAATCCAGGTGGAAGAACTCGCGGCGAAATTCACCGTCGGTTATCGCTTGCATACCGATGGATTCCACTTTCTTCACCGCCTCGGAAATCGCTGCGTCCTCGATCCTGCGCAAATTAGAGGCAGACAGCTCGCCCCGCCGATAACGGACGCGTGCGTCCAGGAGTTCGGGCGGCCGCAGCAGGCTGCCAACATGGTCGGCGCGAAACGGCGGGTTCAGCTTGGTCATTTTCTTTTCTTTGATCGTGGTTGTTGCAGTGGGCGATTTCGAGGGCGACATTGCCGGAACGTGGCATTACTATTGCAATTCTGGCACGTAGGGATACAAAAGTATTGCAAGCGATACTCATGTACAAGCTGACATACCTGTTGATTATCAGCGCTTCAATATCCTGGATTTGTAGCGCCGCCAGAGCCGAGCCGGACCTGTCTGGAATATGGGTGCTCGCTGGACGTGCTACTGAGCGCGATCTTGTGATGACAGAAGGGGCCCGGGCGATCCAGGCGGCATACGATTTGCTGATTGATGATCCGAGCCTGCAGTGCGAGCCGGCGAGCCTGTCACGTGTATGGGCGAATCCGAACTCGAGATTCAAGATCGAGCAGACGGAACGACAGGTGCTGATTCTATTTGAGCTGTTCGACTTGCGGCGGACGATTCCGCTTGGCGACGCAACCGCACTGAGCGGTACACCAAGCACGAAGAATCTCGATGGCCTTTATTTCCGGAAAATGGGCTCGTCATTTGCGTGGTTTGAGGACGACCGGCTATTCATCGAAACTCGTAATCATGCACCCGGCTACATCCGCACATCACGCGGCATACCGCAGTCGGAAAAAAGCGTAGCGACCGAGGAGTTCTGGCTCGAAGGTGACACACTAAATATGAAACTAACCTACGAAGACGACACTCTCTTCGAAATCCCTTTCATCATCGACCATTCATTTGCAAGGATCGACGGCTCGGAAATTCTTCCTTACAACTGTGAGGGAGCAGACTACGACTGGTTCGAAAAGCTGAACGCGCCGGTGGAGAGTGAAGCACAGTGACGCGAGTCATAGTGTTTGGCCTGACGGCATTCGTTGCCTGTGTCGCCAACGCGCACCATGCGACCGTCGCGAATTTTACTCAGGAAATCATTTCCGTCGACGGCATTGTCGAACAGGTGCGTTACCAGAATCCTCACACCTCCTTTCTGATCAGTCAGATCTCGGACGATGGCAAAAAGTCCTACTGGTTACTCGAGACCGTGGGCAGTACCGCGCTTGAACGGCGAGGTGTTTCCCGAGATCGCCTGCTGGTTGGAAAGAAGATTCACGCGACCGGTCAGAACGGTCGCCGGCAAAACACCATGTATTTGCACAATCTCGAGTACGAGGACGGGCGCAGGATCAATTTCTTTAGCGTGGCGAGACCCGTATCCGGCGAACAAATCAGGGCGGAGCTTACGCAGATGGCCGATGACTTCATGAGTTACCGGGAGATGAAAGGCTTTCTGCACGAGATGAATCTCGCCGACGCCTACCGCTGGCAGGACGAGATGGTCAAGATCATGGAACCGGCGATGGGTGGTGTCGTCGGCTACAAGACTGGTGGTCACGATCCCGGACCCGGATTCGCGACGTTTCCGCCCGAGGGCATCAGGGCTTACCTGCTCGAGGGCATGATGCGACCAAGCGGTACGGCCGTCAGGGTGGAAGAATTCCGCAGAGGATTTCTTGAGGCAGATTTTGCGTTTCGCGTTGGCGACAGCTCGATCAACGACGCACAAACCGATCTTGAGATCCTGGCCGGCCTGGACGCCATCATTCCGTTTGCGGAGATACCGGACCCGTATTATGAGCCGGATACGCGCAGCATCAACGGAACGATCGTTGCCAATATGGGCACACGCATGTCGTTTACCGGTGAACCGGTGCTACTGAAACCGACCGAAGAATGGCTTGATAAGATCAACAACTTCACATTCGCGGTTTATGACGAAAACGATGTCGAGATTCAGTCCGGACAAATGAACGGCTGGTATGAACCAATCACCGTGGTTCGCTGGATTCGAGACCAGATAAGTGAGTCCGGCAAGGAACTTGAGCCAGGGCAACTGCTTTCACTAGGAAACATCGGCATCATTCGGCAGCTTCATGAAGGCTCTCCAAGGGGGCCGGCGTACACGAGCAAGCAGTTCAGGCTGGAATATCATGGCCTGACCGATGAGCCGGCGATCGTGATCATCAACATCGAAAGGTAGTGGGGTCAGACCCCGTTTTTGAGAGACGGAGCACAACTTATGCGAGAGTTCGATGAAAAGCGGGGTCTGACTCCAATTATGCTGACGGGCACATTACTTGCGATTGCGTCATCTGCCGTATTCGCGCATCACGGCTGGAGCGGATACAAGGAAGTCATCGAGATGTCGGCGACGGTGATCGAACTGAAGCTCGGCAATCCACATGATCGCCTGATCGCGATAGATGAATCGGGCCAGGAATGGAATCTCCTGCTGGCGCCACCGGCGCGCAATCGCCGCTTCGGGTTCAGCGAGGAAACCGTCAGTGTTGGCGACGAGATCAGATTGTACGGGCAAAAGCACCCGAAGCGCTTCGAAGTCAAAGTGCACTGTCTCTATCGCGATGGCGAAATGCTTTATACCTATCGCTACGATAATGGCCGAAGCAGTCTTTCGAGAAGCCGCCGCACCAGCAAAGAATTCTGCTAAGAATCTCAGATACGAATCGCCCGCTGGGGCGGGCTCTTACGATGGTCTGTAGGAGCCCTTCCTAAGCGGGCGATACCTATTAAAGCGAAAACCACGCCGTTTTCAGATTCGTGAACTTGGCCAGCGCGTGCAACGACCGGTCATAGCCATTGCCGGATTGCTTCATGCCACCCATTGGCAACGAAATCGCGGCGCCGCAAGCGTCTACTACCTGGTTTGCGATATCGGCGGTGCGGAAATCAGGATTGGGGTGTGCGGGTTCCGTTTTCTCTGGAATCTGAGCATGCCATACCTGCTTGTGATGCTGCGGACTTCGATATCAGGGGCCGTATGGTGGTCCATGGCGTTTCCATGCAGTTCATTAGATTTGCGGGTGGCCCTGCTATTACGGCCCAACTGCTCGGTTTCGGGTACGATGTCATAAATCCGGCGGCGGCGATTCTGTTTGTGGGTGCCGCGTTAATGCTGCTTCCCGGCGTTTTGGCGCAGCGCGAAGGACTACGTCGATGAAATTAAGGTCGATGATCTTTGATAATTGAAATATTTCTGCCTACACTTTGTTAACCAAGCAGTGTTCCTACTACGGGGGATTAGAAAGATGAAAACCATATTCACGATCAATATTCGGCAATGTCCGTCGGGAATCCTGTATGCGGTACTGGCCATTGCGCTGGTCGGCCTACCAGCCTTGTCGTATTCGCAAGTGCTTGAGGAAATCATCGTCACTGCGCAGAAGCGTGAGCAAAATCTGCAGGAGGTAGGCGTTTCGATCACCGCCTTCACTGACCAACAAATCCGTGAATTGGGATTTATCAATACAACCGATGTGGTTGCTATGACGCCCGGCCTTAGTTTTACTGTCCCCAACGCCGAGTCGAGCGTGATCAATTTCTTCCTGCGCGGAGTCGGTTTGAACGATTTCGCCGACGCCCAGGAAAACCCGGTTGCGGTCTATCTCGATGACGTTTACAAGCCGGCAATGGGCGGTCTGCACTTCCAGCTGTTCGACATGGAGCGGGTGGAGGTATTGCGTGGTCCACAGGGCGCGCTGTTCGGGCGTAATACGACCGGGGGCGTTGTTCACTACATCTCGAAACGGCCGACCTCGGAGCCTGAAGGTTATTTCGATGTAATGGTTGGTGACAACAACCAGGTCAAAGTCGAGGGTGCTATCGGCGGCGGCTCCGAAACTGTGATGGGCCGGTTATCCGTGGCGGTGAATCAACATGACGGCTATGTCAAAAATCGTTTCACACCCAACATGTTCGTGTCAGAGCCGGCACCAGACTATTCGGAGATGAACTCGACCGCCGCGCGGGGGCAACTCCTGTTCCATCCTTCGGACGATGTCGAGATTCTGCTGTCAGCGCAGTTTACGAAAAACGACGGCATTGTGGGCGCATGGCAGCATCAGGTCACCCGACCGGGTGGCGACCCTGCTGACCCTGCCGCCCTCGATACCAGTATCGCGTTGGGTCCCAACGATATGAATGAATGGTGCTTGATTTTCGGCTTCGACCAGTTCAACCCGGGTGTCGATTGCCTGGGTTTCTTTGGCGATATCTTCGGCATCGACGAAGTTGGTTTCGACAACGATGGTGACCCCTGGGCAGGGAACTACGATCGGAACGGACGGGTGGAGACCGAAAACCAGAGCTTCTCCGCCAACCTGAACTGGCAGATAGGCGATTTGTCGTTTACCTCGATCACGTCTATCAGCAGCGTCGACCGGCTGCAGGAAGAGGACACGGAAATGGGCCCGCTGCCATTGCTGGCGCCCACATTCCGGGCTGAAACTGATACGTTTACCCAGGAGTTTCGGCTCGCAAGCACCGAAGGATCTGTCCGCTGGTTAGCCGGCATCTTTTACTTCGACAATGAAGTCAAAGGCATGTACGACCTGGACACCACTCAGATCCTCGACTTTGTCTTTCTGGATGTCGACTACAAGCAGGACACGAAGTCCTGGGCGGCATTTGGGCAGGTGGAGTTCGATCTGTCCGATAAATGGACGCTGATCGCTGGTCTGCGCTACATGGACGAAGAAAAGACGATGGATTTCGAAAACATCGACACGTGGGGTACTATCGGATTTTGCAGTATCTCCGGAGTCTGCGGAGTGCCGCCGACGCCAATCAGCCCGTGGCGACCGACGGCCGATCATGCCGTGCTATTCAATCAATCTGCTGTGGGTAGCCTCGCCAAACATGAGGAGGAATTCGTCACCGGAAAACTCGAGCTGGACTACCAGGTCAGCGACGATGTGATGATCTACGGATCGTATTCTCGTGGCGCCAAGTCGCCGGGTTTCAATTCCGGGTTTATTGATACCACGGGACTGTTTGCCGCAAATATCGTGGTGCCGGCCGGGGATCCTTTGTGCTCCGCGCTGCCATTCACCAACTCCGTGGCCTGTACCGACCTGCCTTTCAAGAAGGAGAAGTTGAACGCGTTCGAGGTGGGGCTGAAGTCGATTATCTTCGACGGCACCACTCGATTCAATGCGGCCGCTTTCTATTACGACTATTCGGACATGCAGGTGTTTGCATTCCAGTTCTTCAACCAGGTCATCTTCAACGCCGATGCCGAGATGTTCGGCGCCGAGATCGAGATTCAGAGTAGTCCCACGGAAGGCCTTGACCTTCAGTTCGGGTTGAGTTACCTGGATGCGACCGCAAAGAAAATTCCCCTTCGCGCATCTCCAGGCGTACAGGATCGAAAACCAGTGTCTTCGCCGGAGTGGACAGTCAATGCGTTGATTCGTTACCAGTGGCCGGCTTTCGGTGGAAACTGGGCGATCCAGGCGTGGGGAAATTATCAGGCTGAGACTTATTTCGACATACTTAACCACCCGATATCGAAGGACGATGGCTACACAGTGGTCAATTTCCGTACGTCGTTTGTTCCTGAAGGCGAGAATTGGGAGTTGTACGCGTTTGTAAACAATGCGTTCGAAGAGGAGTATCTAACCTATACCTTCGATTTCACGATTCCCTTCGGTTTCAACCAGCAGGCCTTTGGACCGCCGCGCTGGTGGGGAGCGGGATTCAACTACCGTTGGGGAAATTGATTTGACAGGTGGTTTCATTTGATGTGACGCAACAGGAATGTCTGACCTTCATCAGCTGGGGCACATACAACAACGAGATGGAGGTCGGACATTCAAACACGAATATTGGTGCCTGAACTGGAGTGGCCGGCTTGCCGGCGGCTTCAAACTATCCAATATTGATCAGCCTGCAAATAACAGAATAATCGGGGATGGCTGTGGAAAAGGGCGGTGAAAACCATTCTTTCGTGCACCTCGTCGGCAGCATTGCAATGAACAATTGCGACGAGGTTTTTTCGCGAGTCAGCGATGAACTTGGGGAGTACCTGTGCCGTATCCCCGATGGCGAGACCGGAGAACGGTCGCGCTGGATATTTTTTCAGCGCCAGATGCTGCTGGATCACCCTGCAACGGAAATTGATCCAACTGTGCCGGCGCTTGAGCTTAAACAGTGGGAT
>SMWE01000044.1 GCA_004357475.1 Gammaproteobacteria bacterium | reverse complement strand
GGCGTATATCTCCGGACAATCCATCGTGCCGAAGCCCGCCATGCATTGGCTGTTTGTCGCGAACGGATTGTCGTTGGGAATCGCATAGGGAGGCACGCCATCGACATCCACCCGTACGATGGCGCCGAGAATGTTGTGCGTGTCCTGACCATTCTCCTCCGGGTCGCCGCCGCCGCCGCCGTCGCCAAAGCCGATATAGAGATTGCCGCCCGGTCCGAACGCCAAGTTCCCACCGTTATGATTTCCAAATGGCTGCGGCACCGTGAGCACGATGAATTCCGAAGCGGGATCCGGAAGACCGGAATTTGGATCGACCGTGAAGCGCGAGACGACGGATGTCAGCGGACCGCCACGCGTGTAGGACAGAAACACCTGCCCATTGTTTTGAAAGTCCGGATGGAATGCCATACCGAGAAGCCCAGCTTCATTCGCGCTGGAATCAACCCGAGAATCAATGTCCAGATATACACTGCTCGAGGCCACGTTAACGTCATGATCAAACACCCGCACAATGCCCCGTTGCTCAACAACATACCAGCGAGTGTCATCGCCTGGCGACTGCATCATGGCCACCGGGGAGGAAAATGATAGCTGCGTGAATACCGGCTCGATGACAACACTTAGCGGAGGTGGTGGCTGCGGCGGCGGGACGGGTGGCAGTGCATTGGGTTCCGTGCCGGCATCACCACAGGCCTGCAACGTCAATGTCACCAGGAACAGGTGGAGCATCGATTGGCTGGACCGTGTCTGCATTCGAATTCCACGCGGCAGCGATGCTGTACGGTAACACCAATCCATCCGCGAGCCCCCGCAGCAACGCCTGGCTGCAGGCATTTGGTGGCGGCGTCATTCCTTTGACAGGCCACCCCCACTCACGGCCCGCCGCTCGCAACCGCTTAGTCTCGTCCCGGCCAGCCGCTGTCCCAATAGGGAACTGCATCACTTACGTGTCGACGAGATCGACCTATACTGCGGACATGTCGATAAACAATACTTTATTCGACATATCGTCAATTCATGTCGGTATGATCGACACGTTCGCAAAACCTGTCGATTTTCCTCTGTTTTTTCGACATATAGGGCAGATCGGTCGATTTCATCGACCTATTGAGATTAACCTGCAAAGGCCGCCAAATGACTGATTTTAATCCAAAACTTCCATATAACGCGTTACCGTTGCTGCCACCGCCGCTGGAATTGATCGAAACCACCGAGATTCTGAAGAAATGCATTGATGCCCGCGTGGCCCTCGCGGAGCTGAAGCAGGCGGCCGAATTGATCCCCAATGCCGCGGTATTGGTCAATGCCCTGCCCCTGCTGGAGGCACGAGCCAGCTCGGAAATCGAAAATATTGTCACCACCACGGACAAACTGTTCGAGTTTGCGGATATTGCCGAAGACAAAGCCGACGCCGCCACGAAGGAGGCCCTGCGCTATCGGACCGCGCTTTACGAGGGCAGCAAGATGGTCCAACGTCGCATGCTAACCACGGATATGGCTATTCAAATTTGTAGCACTATCAAAGATATGGAGCTGGATCTTCGTTCAGGTTCTGGAACAAAACTGCAACATCGTGCTAGCGGAGAGCTCATCTATACGCCGCCCGAGGGTCAGGCGCTGATCCAGAAAATGCTCGATAACTGGCAGCAATTCATGCACGGCAACCAGGAACTGGATCCCCTTGTCCGCATGGCCATTCAACACTACCAGTTCGAGGCCATTCACCCTTTTACGGATGGCAACGGTCGTACCGGCCGCATCCTGAATATTCTCTTCCTGGTTGACCAGGGCCTGCTGGACACACCGATTCTGTATCTGAGTCGCCACATCATTCAACACAAGAGCGATTACTACCGATTGCTGCTCGAGGTGACGCGCAATCAAGCCTGGGGGGAGTGGATTCTCTTCATGTTGAAGGGCGTCGAGGAAACCTGCATCTGGACCACGGACAAGATCAAGACGATTCGTGAGCTGATGCAACACACCAGTAAGTTCGTGCAAAAGAAGTTGCCGAAGACTTATTCCTGGGAGTTGGTCGAGGCACTGTTCAAACAGCCCTACTGCCGCATCAGCAATCTTGTTAATACCGGCATTGCCAAACGCCAGACGGCATCTGTATACCTCAAGCAGCTGTGCGACATCGGCGTGCTGCGCGAATACAAATCCGGCCGCGAAACGCTTTTTGTGCACCCCAAGTACATCGAATTACTGACGGGTGAAGAAAATATCTGGATTTACTATGCCGGTGTAGAAACTGAAAATGAGGCGCTCGCCGCCGCCGAACTCTGATCGCGTCAGGAACGCCCACACGCCGCCATTGCGCGGATCGTCTTCAGCCAACCCTGCACTGTTCGATAAATCTGCGCTGCAACGTTAATCATGGCAATGCCAATGCGGGAATGATCCCTTTGCAAACGTCGCCGCAGGGCCGGGTAATCCACTTTGGCACCGTGCCGCCTGTCCATCGGGATGCGATTTACTGCAATAATTCGATCGATCTCTTGCGCCGCGATGCAGCGTGCCATCCGCAGACAGTCCGCTTCGAAACGACGCTTGCTCGCCTCGATTACCAGCAAGCGTTTGCCATTGAGAGCGATCAGCGCTGCCCTGCGAATGCCTTGCACCGCAGAGACGGCGTACTCCACCTGGAAAGGATATAACTCCCCGCGAGCGTCATGAATTGCAGCATCGCATCGGCCAACAAGCCACAAGCGACCGAGTGCGTCGAAATAACCTGCATCCCCGGTTCGATGCCAAAGGGTTCCGTCTACATCAATCTTGCTGTCTCTGTTTCGCCATGGGTCGGCATAGCCTTGCAACACATGTTTACCACTGACAACAATTTCACCGGTTTGCCCCGCGGCCAGTCTCAGGGCTGAGAATGTTTGTACGGTCCAGGGGCCCGACCTTGCACACTGTCGGTTCTCGATGATCCTCACGTCGCAGCCCGCAACCGGGCGACCGACGAGAAGCCCTGCGCCCTCGCGCATCTGAGCAAGGTCGCTTACGGAAACGGATTCGTCATCGATGCATGCGATCGGTTCAGCCTCGGTACTGCCGTAGACCAGTCGAATGCGGGCACCCGGCGCGATCGCTCGCAAGCGACCCGGCAACGCAGGACCCACCGGTCCACCGCCGGTGGAGAAACAGCGTATTTCCGGCAACGATGTCCGTGTTCTGGAACAGTAGCTTGCGATGCGATCAAACAATGCAGGGGACGCAACCATGCGCGTCGCACGCTCCTGAATAAGCTGCGCTACAAGCACTTTGGGACGCGCTTGTGCCGGATGCTTCATATCGCAGGCGGGAATAACACTCGTAATACCGGCGGCCAGGTTAAAGAGAACGAACATGGGCATCGCGACAAGATCGATATCGTCGGGCTTAAGTTCAGCGACCGGTGTCAGAATGGCGAACTGATTGCGCAGGAAACCATGCGTTCTGACGACGGCCTTGGGCTCGCCGCTACTGCCACTGGTAAAGGTCAGCAAGGCGGAATCTTCCAGGGAACGCCGCTCCGTGACCTGCGGCGTTGTGGCTCGATTACCGTCACAAATATTGATCGCACTGCCGCAGCTGCCGGCAACCGTGAAACGCAGGGGAATGCGGCGCAACTCCGGTGACAACAACCGCAACAGCATGATTGCCGGCGTGGCGATCAATGCCGTTGGTGGATGGGCACGCAAGCAACGAGCCAGCGTTTGTGCCCCGTGAGCCGGATCAACAAACGTGATGACAAGGCCTGCCTTAAGGACAGCCAACATGGCGATATAGGTTTCAATGGAAAGTGGTACGGCCAATAACACCCGATCGCCCGGGCGTAAAGCAGCCTGCCGTAATAATTCCGTGGCTCTGTCGATCCGCTCACTCAACTCGCCGTAAGATAAGGCTTGCCGGGCAAAACCGAGCCCCGAGATCAGGGCCGGCCGGTTTTTGATGCGCTCTACGGTACGGGCAAACTGATTGACAACATTCATGGGCTGAGCTTCCGTCCGAAGAGCTCATAGCAACGCATGTGTGCGGCACAATCGCGACTGATTTTCTGGCTGCGATTCTGCGTATGCATCAACGCACTAATTGCCTGCCGATAGCCCATTGCCTCGGCATTTTTCAACATATCGACAATCAGCACTCGCCCGAGACCGCTGTATGCCGTGCGCGGCAAGATGGCAATGGTCTTGATCACAATCGTATCAATCTCCGCAGGACGGCTGCTTTGCAGGTAGTCCGGTGGCGAAAAGACGAAACCAACGACCTGACCCTCGTGGCGGGCGACCAGCATCAGACGG
This sequence comes from Gammaproteobacteria bacterium, assembly GCA_004357475.1. Classification (GTDB taxonomy): domain Bacteria; phylum Pseudomonadota; class Gammaproteobacteria; order Steroidobacterales; family Woeseiaceae; genus SZUA-117. The sequence continues at coordinate 10,032 of SMWE01000044.1, read as the reverse complement.
GGATCCACCGTGCTCATTAACGGCACATACATTTTCACGAATTGGTCGTAGCCCAACGGGGTGTAGAGGGGACTGTCAGCAAATGCTTCGCACACCACCTGGTAAAGCCCCTGCATGTCTTCTGCCGGACAGTCTTGGTCGAAGGGTTCAATCGCCACGCCCAAATCGGCAAATTTATCCCGCAGCGTGCCAAGTTCAGGCTGACGATTTGGAAAGTCCGGGTTGAGCTCAGATACATAATTAAGATACGTGCTGAAACCCGTTTGCCTAAAATGCTGCGGCCACTCATGCGGATTATCGGGTTCCAGGAAGAACGGTTTTGCGCTTCCTCGCTCTGTAACGAACCGGTAGTTGCGCCATGTATTGCCGTCCATCGGGCCGATCGCGTAAGCGCAGCCATAAATTGTCAGCTCCCGGCATGCATGTTCGAGGAGCACTCTGGCACTCTCCACACTGTCAGCCGCATAGTGTCCAATGGCACCGCTGGGAGCATTATCAATAACCGCGGTGTCACGCCACCAGATCGAACAACGCGCACGTATGCGGCCATCCTGATCCAGTGCTGCGAAATGCTGATCCGCATGATCCGTTGCGAGCAGCGCGGGTTCAAAACCGGTCGTATCGACGACTCCGGCATAGTCACTTTGCTGCATATCGAAAATGTCATACATGAGAATGCTCCCGCAAGATGAATTAAGGAACCTCTGATTTATTTTGGAGCCAAGATATGAGTTCACAAATAGATCAGAGGTTCCTTAAGTGCCTGGAACATCCAGGAGAAGAAATGTCGCAACAGAAACAGCGGGAATGAGTACGTTGTCGAAGCCTCGTCTTCCCGCCAGTTCCGCGATGCAACCGGTAACAGCCATGGCAAGCGCAACACCGATCGTATGCAGCAGGCTCAGATCGGTAAATGAACGCAACGCTATTTGCGTAATGAGAAAAGTAACCGCCGCAAACGCCATACAACCACTCAGCGTCTTGCCGTTCGCGAACCCACGCAACGGACCGAAAGGCCAAAGACGCCCGATAATTGCCGCGGCGGCATCGGCAAACGTCAGGATTAACAGCGGAATGATATACAGCAATGGACGTTCCCCGGTCATGAGCAGCAGTGCTGCAACAGACAGCGCAAAATAAATTTCACCATAGGAAATACGCTGGCTATCGTGCAGGCATGCACCAATACCGCGTCGCAGCCACGGCGATATTCTGACGGCAATCATCCAGGCAACGACCACGCCCAACGCCGTACAGATCTGCCAGGGCGAAGTGAGAAAGACGGGGAAGGTCAACGCTGCCAAACCGGTGTAAATGTGCAGGGCTTTTCGTTTCAGTTCGTTGCCGATTCCACGGCGACATTTCAGTCGACTTGCAAGCCCCATTGCAGGTACCAGTAACAACGAAGGAAGGGCCAGAGCGAAGAGTGTATTTTCCACTAGAGCACCTCCTCAACAATAAAGTCGCGGTAGAAAAAGGCTTTGTCTTTTTGGTGCAATTCTTTGGCAAGCTGGCGTTTTTCGATCAGCACAGCGCCCAGGCTCGCGGGCCGCTTGCGGCTCACCACGACATTCCAGTACACCAGGCGACAACCAGGGGCGCCGCTGCGCACGAGATGTCCCAGGAGTTCCTCGTAAGCCGCCGCAGACATGTATTCGAAGATGTCGCTCAGGTTGCAACCTGCCAGACTCGCCGCAGGAAGCTCCGTGAGGACGTCTTCGATCGCCTCGCAGCGCCACTCCAGTGCCTGCAGGTTGTCTCGAATTGGTGCGAAATTTTCCTCGCGGAGTGAGTACGGCAGCGCCGTGCGAAAACGACCACAGAGAATCCACTGAAGATACGGATTGTCAGCAGGACGTTGCACAATCAGGGCATTGGGGATTCTGCGCTGCAAACTGCCCCAAACGGTCTCTTCTGCAAAGCGCATAAAACTGGGATCGCGGCCCAGCCTGCCCAGAGACTCACGCGCAAAAAACAAACGACACATCCAGTCCCAGCGGCGCGTATTCCAGTGCGTCTCATAGAAGCAGCGACGCTCGACTTCGGTCTCAAGCACGAAAAGTCGTTCAATTCTGTCACGCCCATGGATCAATGGCAGGACAAAACGACGGAACGCCCGCAGATAGCGTTCGAATTTTCCGCCTTGGGCAATCCCCTGCTCGATCTGGTGTGCGTTTCGGTCCCAAAAGGCCCTGGACTCGGCGGATAAATCCTGCCTGCAACGCTGATACAGGGCCGGCCGCTGATGGCTGGCATTTTGGCCGAGAAGTTCGAGCAATTCGGTGTAGGCAAGATTCCGGTAGGCGGCAACGCGGAGTTCGAGGCAGGCAATCTGTGCCGGACTCAGGTCAACGGCGAGCACACGTTTTGCGCCGGCACCGACGAGTGCCAGCGTGTTGTCACCGGCAGAGGCGATGGACAAATAGGTACCGTCGACTTTTACATCGATCGCCTCAAGCAACACATCGGCGTCCTCCCAGCACTGGGCATAACGGATCTGTTGGAAATCGGCTTTTGCGGCAATCTCTGCACTCATCATTGTCTCCGGCTGCACATAAGGATTTCGATGACTGCAGCATCGGCGTATCGGGAGCGAGATGCCTGAGCAAGCGCTAATGAATGGCTGCGGAACCCCTGAGGAAAACCTGATGGCGAAATAAGTCAGTTTATCAATGAGTTAGAAGCGGGGTAATTGAGCTTCATGACGGCTCGCAGCCGCGCTGGTCGTGCCTCGCGAGACGCTACGGGTGTGCCGATAGACTGATGGTTGGAGCGTCTCCTGAGGCGCGACCCGAGCACGATCCCGGCACGCATGCCAGTCGTGCCAAAGCGGGCAATAACAGTAGATCCGTAATGACGGCGGTCAGCATGGCAAAACTGGTCAGCAGGCCAAACCACGCCAGCGAACGGATCTCGGCAAGCCCCATGATCATGAAACCGCCACAGAGAACCAGGCTGGTCATCAGCAGAGAGCCGCCAGACCGGCGGATGGAACTCGTTATTGTCAGGCTTAAATCGTCATCGGTCTGCCTTGCCGGACGCAGGATATGCATCGTGTCATCCACAATCAGACCGAGAATCACGCTAGCGATCGTGGCCGTAGCGACATCCAGAGGAATCCCGATCCAGCCCATTAAACCCAGCGTTGCCGCAATGGGAATCAAGTTGGCCGGAACGGCAAACAAGGTCCGTTTTCGCGAACGGGTCGCGATCGCAATGACCAGGAGTATCAAACCCAGCGCGGTCGCGAATCCTGCGATTTGCGACCGGACTATTCGATCTACGATTCGCGTATAGAGGTTAGCGTAACCTGCTGCCTGTACGGTCGTCCCCGCTGGAAATTCCGCCCGAGCCTGGATCTCCATCAGCAATGACTGCACCGATCGCGCAGACATCATGGGTGCTGCAAATGTCACGCGCAATTCTTCCTGAGCGACAATCATTGCATTCGCCGTGACCGGCGACAGTAACCGCATGCGCACCAAAGCCGCTCTGATCTCGCCCTCCGGCAGCGCCGATGGGCGAATATCCCGGCCAACACCGAGCGCGTCCAACAGCGACCAGCTCCAGTCAATCGCTTCGATATCACGGACTGCCTGCTGCCATTTTTGCAAGCTGTCGAGTACATTGCCGGCCAGCACATTGTCAGCACGAATGACATAGTCGATGGGTGCATAGGCACCGATTTCTGACTCGATGAAATCAGAATCCAGACGTGCAGGATGATCATTGGCAAGATACGCGATCGAATAAGTGTCGGTCTCAATACGCGCCAGACCAACTCCGGCGATGCCGACCAACAGCATGAAGACCGCTATGACTGTTCGCGGATAGCACTCGCCGATCACGCACAGGCGAACCGCAGCAGCATCCAGGAATGACTCTGCCGCAACCGGTTCTGCCCATGAGAACGAAAGGCTGACAATGACAATGCTGCACGCAGCAAGAAATGCCGCCAGCATCCCGATCGCACCGAAGAGACCGAGGTTTTGCACCACCGGAAGGTCAGACAAGGTCAACGCAAGAAATCCGATGGCGGTTGTCAATGAGGTCAACAGGCAGGGACCGAACACGGCTGCGATGCCATTTATTACGCGGTTTTTTCGATCAACGTTCAGCGGTTGCCGCGCTACGGAGCGCAGCATGTGCACACAATCCGCAATGCCGATTACCAGCACCAGTGTCGGCACGACCATGGTAACCATATTGATTTGTTGCCCGAGTGCAGCATACAGACCCATCGTCCAAATCGTTGCAACACTTACCGCCAGCAGCGTAACGACCACTGGACCGATACGTCGGAAAAAGGCGCTTAACAGCACGAACATGACCAAGTGTGCAGCAGCCAGTATCAAGGCCGAGCCTTCGGTCGACGCCTGGTTGAGACTGTCGTAGATGACGCCGTACCCGGCGAAGTGTGCGGGCCATTGATTCTCCCGCAACACGGCGGCAAGATCGACGAGAATGTCGTGCCGGCGTGATTCAAGATCGTCTCCACCCGTCATCTGTACAAGCAGCACCGTCGTCCGGCCATCGTCACTGAGCAGTCGCTCCCGGGCTTCGCGCAGCGTTAGCGGCACCGTCGCGATTGAACTGACATTTGCAACACCGTCAACGTAGAAGAGTTGATCCGTCAGCTCGGCAACCTGCTCCACGCCGGCATCCGTATCGAAGTCGGTGGCCGATGTAATCGCAATGATCACGATCTCATCGCTGCCAAAACGCTGCTGAAATTGTTGGTATTGCAGCAACGCCGGATCATTGCGTGGATACCACATGTCCAGCGAATTCGAAACGCGCAATTGAGGCAACTGCGTTAGTGCGGCGGCGGTCACACCAGCACACAGAAACAACAGGTGGTAACGGTATTTCCATAGCGCTTGCACAGATCGCTGCCACGGCATCATCATGCTGCCTTCTCGTCAGCGGTCAATCGACGGATCGTGCCGGTTGCGCCGTTGATCTCGACCCAGTCGCCGTCATGCAACCATTCGCAGGCGTTTTCCACACCGACGACGCAGGGCAGACCCAACTCGCGGGCTACAATCGCAGAGTGAGAAAGCAAACTGCCACGTTCCATGATCATGCCGGTCACGAGAGGGAATATTGTTACCCAACCCGGATCCGTGCGTTCGGCAACCAGGATTTCGCCTGCCTGAACATTGGCTGTGCGGGGATCGCGAACAATGCGTACCGGCCCGCGAACGATGCCCTGTGAACAAGCCTGCCCTTTTCTCAGGAATTCATCCGTCTCGACTTGCTCTGACTCGACCTCTCGCCGCGACGCCTTAAGCTGTGCCGGACCACACGTCAGGAAGCGCCGCGGCGGATTGGGCAAAGATCGGTAATTGCTGAATTCCTCTCGACGAGCGGCAATGATGCCTCGCAATGCAATACTTGCACCGGTGCCCTGTACAAAACGAATCACTTCGCCAACTTCAAGATAGAAAATATCTTCGCCGGCTTCGATGATGTTCTGCGCCTGCAGTTGCTTGCCGATCTCAACAAAGATTGCACGAACCCGTCCATAAACGCGGGTGCGCTCAAAGCGCAGGTTTTCCCGATCGCGCACTCTGTCCCTTGCGAGACCCAGAACGCGCTTGAATATGAAACGGCGCAGCGCGCTGCCATGAAATGCAGCCAGGACCTCGCGCTCCGCATCGCGTCGCGCGCAACGGGTATCCGGCTGTATGACCTTCACCATCTGCGCCATTTGTCCTACTGCACGCAGCATTGGCAAGGGGTCGTCGACCACGGTCTGGCTCTCCAGTTTGAGCTCATCCATGCAACGGTCACCGAATCGATCGAGATAGGCGTCGAATTCTTTCTGGAATTCGACCCGTGTTGCAATCGCTTGCCTGATCGATCCCACCGTCGCATGACGCAGCAAAGAAACGAAGTCAGCGTCACCGCGAGCCAGCTCTGCCATTTTTTGCATCCGTTGAACGGGTTCGAGACTGATCATCCCCGCTTCGCCACTCACGAGATTGTTGTGCACACCCGCAAGTTCCTCGGCAAGCCAGAGATCACAAAGCTTGCGCAACGCACCGTGAAATACCATGCAGTAAAGATCATTGATCAATGGCACATCCCAGGCTGGAATAACCCGCGCCTCCAGTTCCTCGTACTGATCCACCAGCTGTTCGAGCGTCATCCGCTGCAGATCCTGCGGGGCCAGCGCTTTTTCAATCTTGCGATGGAATTGCTGCACGCGTCGGCTGTGGCCAATCAGCCGGCTCATCAAGCGCCAGGAAACTCTGAGCAGACCAAGCATTCCTCGAATTGCGGCGAAGCGGCTCTCATCCTCGGCTTGCGGCACCGCAGAATCCGGCAGCGACTGCGTCACGCCCATCATCTGCTCCATGAAACGGCGATTGAAGCGGAAGCCGGGCGTCAACATGAGCAGTCGATACCAATTGAGAAGGTTGTAGTAGACGCGGCCGTCAATCAGGCCAATCATTTGTTCATAGGTCTTTGCGTTCGCCTGAATAGTGTCTTCGCTGACGCCGATGACGCGACCGAGATAACGATAGGCAGCAGCATACGCAGAGCGCGCGACGGAGAAGGTCAGCGGCGTGGTCACGCCACCATAACTTTCGACAATATTGCTGTTATCCCAGAGCGCGTAGTTGCTGCTCGCAACCGGCCTGTCGAGCGTCGTGATATCACGACTTTGCAAGAGATAAAGGCGACCTTTACAAATTGCCCATTCAATATCCTGCGGCCGACCGCAGAATTTGCTGACTTTTCGGACCAGAATGGCGACCTGCCGAACCTCAGCGAGCGTGAGTACTGGATTAGCCGCATCGAGCAGTTCACTCTTGCAAATGTTGCCGCGGTCGTTAACTCGCCAGGTATCGCCCTGCTCTTCTCCACTTACCAGCGCATCGCCGAGTCCTCGCCCGGCGGCAACAATGGCAGTGTTGCAGTCACCACTGACCGGATCAGCCGCAAATGCGACGCCGGCTGTCTCTGCCGCAATCATGGCCTGCACCATCACCGCCGGTACCGGTATTTCGCCATCAATGCCCTGCGACTGGCGGTAACTGAGTACGTGCTCGCTTGAAGCAGACTTCCAGACTGCGCTGACATAGTGGCAGACATTCGCCTGATCGATATTCAGGAAGGTATCGAGTTGACCTGCGAATGAATGGCGCTTGCCGTCTTCATCCGCCGCAGACGAACGGACGGCGAGTCGTTCATCGCCAGTGAAAAGTTCACTGATCGCAAGCGTAATTTGCTCACGTACCTGCGCGCAACATGTAAGGCTGGCGTCGCTCGTGACGGGCTCATCCTGGGCCGCCAGCGAGGACCCGCAGGCGGCGGGATCGATGACGAAAAACTTCGGCACACAAAATCCGGCGGTCGCCAGTTCTGCCAGCCTTAATGCCTTGTTCCCTGCCCAGCTCGCATCGGTCGCACAATCTGTTTGATGTATGTAATTCATGATCTTAGTCACCCCAGTAAAAATGGTAAGGGACCGAGACACAGATACAGCGTCAGTGCCACCAGACCTGACGTCGGCTCGATGGCGATGTCAGCCGAGGGCCGCTGTCTCCATGCATGTCTCAGCAGTGGCAGTGCTGCCGCTAATCCAAGCAGCGGCAACACCACAGCGACGATCGAATAATTCAGCGTTGCCGTGAGATACGGCAGCGCGTTCAGATACGTCATTGCCGCTGCAGCAATGCAGGCAATCCAGATGGCAACCGATTTTGGAGCACCCCACAGGCCGCTGTAGGTTTCCACGCCCGTACGTTCTTTTGCAGGCGCCTTTATCTTGCGGCCGATTTCCAGAACCAGGCCGCAAAAGAAACTCAAGGCCAATAGCCAGCCCAAACCCGCCGGCATGACATTGCAGACACACAGCCAGTCGAAAGCACTGATGTAGAACGCGATAAGCGGCATGACGAGCATGTGGCTCAGGAGGTAAACCGACGGATGTTTGCGCAACCAGGCCGGTACGAAAAACTCCTTCGTCATGAGTCCCATGTAGATCCAGACGCCCACCAGGAGCGGCACGAGTCCAATGTCGATATAGATGGCAACAGCGAACTGAATTGCGGCACCGATACCGGCGAGCGTTGCCAGTTCCCTCAGAGTCACCAGGCCACGGGGAACGGCACGATGGGGTCGGTAGCGAGAGTCGGTCTCGAAATCCTTGAATTCGTCTGCAACGCGCAGCTGGAAAAACAGGATCAGAGTGCTCACTGCTGCGCCGGCAATCTGGACCAGCGGCGGCATGCCAGGATCTTCCTGCTGCAAGGCAGAAAAGAGCAAGACGGACAGGCAGAAAATGACAACCAATGGCCCATGCGCCAAAATCGGAAACCGTTCCTGCTGATAGATCCACCAACGATTATTCATTTTAGTTTCTCCCTTGCATGGGCTCACCACGCGACAGTGAGCGGTGTGCACTCGCAAAGTCGCCTGAGCAAAAAGCCCCGATAATGGATAGTTCGCCCGCCAGTACGATGGCGCCGCAGACTTCGGCCAGCGCACTGCTTTTGCCTTTCCCGGCGAGACCCAGAATGTCGAGGCACGCTTTGGCGCTGGGTAAACCGGTACCACCGCCGACCGTCCCGACCATGATGTTGGGCAGGGTAACGCTGGCATAGAGGTCGCCGGCTGCGGTTGTTTCCACTCGTGTAATGCCAACAGCCGACTCCGCCACACAGGCGATGTCTTGCCCGCAGGCGAGATACAGGGCCGCAATTCCATTGGCGATGTGTCCGTGTATTCCGGTGGTACCGCTCATAACACCGCCGATGGCAGCCGCGTACCAGTAATCGACCATGTGTTCCGGCGTTGTATGCAGTTGTGATTCAACCAGTTCACGAGGAATGGTCACTTCGGCGACCACACGTTTGCCACGCACATCGGCCATGGATTTGGCCGATGCTTTTTTGTCGCCCGAAAAATTGGCTTCCAGAAACCAGTAACGGGGTTGGACGGGCGCGTGCTCCAGAATAAGTTTGCATATTGCGTCGCTGGCAAAAGTCACCATGTTCTGGCCGGATGCATCTCCCGTTGAAAAGCAAAGATCCAGATAGACCTTATTGCCCTCGATTGTTGGCTTCGCACTTAGCAGCTTTCCGTGCGAGGTTATTCCGCCGACGATGTCGTGGAGCTGGTCATGCTGACCCGCGATGAATGCGGCGAATCGTGTTGCCTCAATAAGATTGTCAAAAGCAAACACAGGCGTTCGACTGACACCCTTCGCCACCACACGTGCAGTACAACCTCCGGCCGCCGTCAGGAGTCGGGCGCCACGATTGTAGGAAGCCACCAGCGCGGCCTCGGTAGTCGCCAGCGGTACGCGGTATTCAGTCGTGCCTGCGGCCCCGTGAATTTGCAGCGGTCCCGCGAGGCCGACGGGAATATTGATGGTGCCGATATAAGACTCTATGTTGTTTTGATAAACCGTGGCCTGTCGCCGTGCCTTGCCGTTGAAGAGTTCGTCGCGAATTTCAGGACAAGCCAGGTGCGACCAGCGCCTGGCAGCCTTAAGAGCCGCCTCATCGTTGCCCGCAGCGACTATCGGTACTGCTTTCGTGTTCAGGGCTTCAGTGGTGTTCATTTCAGGTTCCCCATAAGGAATGCATCGAATGTGGATGCACTGTTGCGCCCAGGCTCCTGAGAAACCTGATTGAGCGGTAATTGATCACTGATGAATCGCTGATGAATTTGTCAGGAACGCATAGCTATGCGATTCCTCCCGGGAACCGGTGTGATCTACTGGAATCGCCCCGTTTATCGCCTGCTCGACTGGATTACCCCAATTGACGCTCAGGCGGAATCTGCTAGGGTGAGCGGCTGGAATCGCTGGCGAACATGCCAGAAAACACACGAACGAACGGCGCAGGTGCGGGTCTCATGATCATCCAGCGCGCCGCAACGCCCACTTCACGGGAACTTCTTAATCACCCTGGGAACATCGAATGAACAAGTTTTTTGCATACCTGGCCACTGGCTTTCTGTTGTTTGGCTGCAGTCAGACCGACGCGCCCGCCGACACACCCAAAGATACGG
>SMWE01000006.1 GCA_004357475.1 Gammaproteobacteria bacterium | reverse complement strand
ACTATTTCTTTTCTATCGCTGCGCGTATTTCCACGGCGGTGTAGCGGGCCCGAAAATCGACCATTTTCTGACCGAGTTCGATGGTCTGCGCCATAGGCACAATGCTAATTCCGTTGATTGATGCGAGATCTGCCTTTACGCGCTGGTCATAGCGCACAGAGCTTGGGTCTGAGACCATCATGATGGCGGTAACCCAGATATCGTCGTGATGTCCATCGTTCCTGGTTTCCACAACCTCAAGGACTTCGGTGGTGTAGGTCATCGTTACATCCCACCCCGGCGTGTAGAATTGCCCGATAAAATGTGCGCTAACGCCTGTCCCCTGCCAACGCACATTGAGTTCATCCGCAATTGCACGCATTCCGCGTTGATTGCCACCGCTGTCGCCAATGAACACAATATCTTTAAATCCATGCTGTTTAAGGCTGCTCGCAATATCATCAAGCAATGCATGAAATGTTTCGTCTTTCACGCTGATCGAACCGGAAAATTGCATGGCACCCGACGGGGGGTCTATTGTGCCTTCGGGAACAAAGGGCACAATAGGTGCGCAGAGTGCATCTCCCAATTCCTTGGCAATCGCAGGGCAAAGCGATTCAAGGATGACGTTGTGCTTGCCGGTCACCAGGTATGGCCCGTTTTGCTCGATGCCACCCGTTGGAATTATGGCGATAGTGTGTCCATCACGAATACGATCCCTGACCTCTATGTACGTCAGTTCCTCGATCCAAAGTGAATGAACAGCTTCGAGAGGATTAGGCGCCGCCTGCAATTCCAGCACGTGACGCTGCCGGTCGTGAGCGGTCATTTCCTGTGCAGCAACGCTCTCGTACCAGGAAGAAAAACCCATTCCCAGGCACACGGCAGTAACAGAAGCGATTTTGAAAAATCTCATGTGTGATTTCCCTTTACAGATGTCTGGTATGCGGAATCCAAAAGCCGTATGGTGCCATCGCGATGGCGTCGTAAAACTCCGCTGTGCTAGGGTAACTATCGGCTCCCCCAGTGTCGTCGATATAACCAGAAAGTCACGATAAGATGGAAATAATTGCATGACTCCCCGAAAAATATTGATTGTTGGCGGTGGATCCTCCGGCTGGTTGACGGCAGCGTACCTGAATGCAGCCCTCAATCGCGATGGACGCAAGTTCGCCCAGATTAGCCTGGTCGAGTCGCCGGACGTGCCGCGGATCGGCGTTGGTGAGGCGACTATCCCGAACATCAATCACGTCCTGTCCGTGATTGGTATCGATCAACGTGAGTTCATGCGGCGCGTCGACGGCACCTTCAAGCAATCGATCAAATACGTCAATTGGTTGCACAATAATGGTGACTATTACCACCACCCGTTCAGCCGCTATCGACCGGGCCCGATTGACCGCTCGGGACAACGCTGGTTAATGAGCAATCGATCCATTCCGTTTATGGAGACGATATCCGCGCAGCCGATTATTTGTGAAATGAACCTGGCACCTCTGATGCTGGGTGCCTGGGATTTTGGTCGGCCGCTGAGCTATGCCTATCATTTGAACGCGCTGAAGTTTGCCGATTATTTGTGCGAGCTGTCGACGGCGCGTGGAGTGACGCACTACCTGGATCATGTGGTCGATGTTGTGATGGCAGAGAACGGTGATATTGCTGCGGTGCAGACGAAGGGTGGTAAGCGACTTGAGGCGGACCTGTTTGTCGATTGCACCGGCTTTGCAGCATTGCTTAGCGAGCAAAAACTTGGCGTCCAGTGGGTGGATTGTTCGCAATGGCTGTTGTGCGATCGCGCAGTTACGATGCATGTGCCGTATGAACAGCATTACCCCGGCTACGTTCGGCCCTATACGACGGCATCAGCGCTATCGTCGGGCTGGGTCTGGGAAATACCGCTGCAGGACAAGCGCTCACTGGGCTATGTGCATTCCAGTGCGTTTATCGGTGAAGATGAAGCGGAACGCGAACTGCGTGCATTCGAAGGCGCTCATGCCGGGTCGCTGGACTGCCGGATCGTACATTTCAAAGTTGGTCACCGCGAGAAAGCCTGGGTTCGAAACTGCGTATCGATTGGTCTGGCCGGCAGCTTTATCGAGCCTTTGGAGTCTACGGGTCTCTATTTGAGCGACCTGGCAGCCGTGATGCTGGCCGAGCACCTTCCCTTTGGCGACGACATGGCAGCGCCCGCGTATCGATTTAACCGCATCATGGCGAATCGTTTCTACGAAATTCTGGATTTCATCAACATGCATTATTGCTTGTCCCGTCGAACTGACACGGAATTCTGGCGCGAGGTGCAACGACCGGAACGCATCACCGACAGGCTGCGAGGCAAACTCGAGTACTGGCGTGTCAAACCACCGTCACCAACGGATTTCGAGGACCAGTATTTCCCCGGGCAGCCGGATACGCCGCTGCCCTCAGGCGGTCTGCCTGGCGACCATAGACCCCCTGTGGATACGGCGGGCCTGTGGAGTCATGAGAGCTATGAAACCATACTCTACGGCATGGATTTTCTCGATAAGGAATGTGACGACTGGTACGGACAGCAGCGACCGGACTCGACGCTGGTGCGGCACGTCGTCGAAAAGCTGCAGCAGGCGCGGCAAAAACTGCCGCCGCACGATGTCTGGCTGCAACAGGTACTGGGTATGCCGAACTATGCGGCAACCGGGCGGGGAAGTAATTGATGAAGGCAAGGCGTGTACTTATCGTCGGCGGTGGCTCAGCGGGATGGATGACGGCCGCGTATCTGGACGCGGTATTGAACGGCGCCGGGCCAATACCGGTCGACATCGCCCTGATTGAGTCGCCGGACGTGCCACGTATTGGTGTTGGTGAAGCAACCATTCCGAGCATCAACCACATACTTGCGGCCATCGGCATTGACGAAGTTGAATTCATGAAGCGTGTCGACGGGACTTTCAAGCAGGCGATCAAGTACGTCAACTGGCTGGATGGCCAGGGCGAATCCTACTATCACGCGTTTGGCCGTTATCGCGAAAGCCCCTACGATGTGTCAAGTCTGAATTGGTTAATGAGCGATCGGTCCCTGCCATTCTCCGAGACGATCTCGGCACAACCGGTCATTTGCGAGAAGTTTTTCGCGCCGAAGATGAACGGTCAATGGGACATGGGGGCGCAATTCACCTACGCATTTCACATGAACGCGCTGAAGTTTGCTGATTATCTCTGCGAAATCGCGACGTCGCGCGGCGTGAAGCACCACCGGGATCATGTTGTCGACGTCGAGATGGCTGAGAACGGTGACATTGCTGCGCTGCGGACCAGGGGTGGGGACCGCCTCGAGGCGGATCTGTTCATTGACTGCACTGGCTTCGCCAGCGTGTTAATCGAAAAGAAGCTGGGTGTGGGCTGGGTGGATTGTTCACAGTGGCAACTTTGCAATCGGGCCCTGACGCTGCAGGTGCCGTACGAGCATAACTACCCCGGCTATGTGCGACCGAACACGTTGGCGACGGCGCTGTCAGCCGGCTGGGTTTGGGAGATTCCGTTGCAGAACCGGCGTGCATGGGGCTACGTACACGCCAGCGAGTTCATCAGTGAGGACGATGCAGAAAAGGAGTTACGCGCATTTGCCGGGCCGCTGGGCGATGCCTTTGAGACACGTATGGTGCCTTTTAAGGTGGGTTACCGGACCAAGACCTGGGTGCGAAATTGTATTGCCGTTGGGCTTTCGGCTGGATTCATCGAGCCGCTGGAGTCGACGGGTCTTTATTTAAGCGACCTCGCGGCCGTGATGTTGACCGAGCATTTTCCTTACGGCGGTGATATGGCGCCACTTGCCTTTCGCTACAATCGCATTATTTCCAATCGCTTCCACGAAATTCTCGACTTCATCAACATGCATTACTGCCTGACGCGGCGCACCGACACCGAGTTCTGGCGTGAGGTGCAGCGACCGGAACGCATTAATGACAGGCTGAAAGCCAAGCTGGATTTTTGGCGGATCAAGCCGCCTTCGCCTGCCGACTTCGAGGATCAATGGTTTCCGGGACAACCGGATACGCCGTTACCCTCCAGTGGCCTGCCAGGCGACCACAGAAGCCCCGTGGATACCGCTGGCATTTTCACCTTATCGAGCTATGAAGCCATTTTGTACGGCATGGACTTTCTCAGCGCTGAATGCGATCAATGGTTCGGTAAAAACAGGCCGGCGTCGCAGGTGCCGAGTGGAATTCTGAAAAGGTTGCAAGTCGCACCACAAAAACTGGTACCGCACGATGTCTGGCTGCAGCGATTTTGCGGCATGCCGGATTATTCTCAGGATTGATTGACCTTGCTGGCGACGCTGGCGGATTCGATTCGTTGTACGGTTTCCGCGAGGCGTGGCCAGAGATCGAGGAGTTCGGATTCGTATTTTTTCCATTTTTCCGGATGTGGGGGCGTCAGCGCAGTGCGGGACAGGGGCAACGGGCCGTCAGGTACGACCTGCTTAGGCGCCTCGATGTCTACAAATTCACACAATCCCGTCAGCGTGTCGCGGGGTGACTCGATCAGGTCGGAGTAGGTGAGGGACACCCATTGTGATGCCGGCAAAGTCGTGAGGCTGTCGAGGATAGCGTTATTGCTTGCCGACCATTGAAAAGCAGCAATCTCCGCCAGTGATTTGCCAATCATTGCTCTCCAGCCGGGTGGCAGCAGAAAGCACCAGTTGCGCCGGTCCCATCCGGGCAGGTCCTGAAGGGTTACGAAGCGGCCGGATTCCAGGCCAAGCTTCCAGGCCTCGATAATGCTGGCGATGTTCTGTCGATGCTCCCGGTGCAGGTAAATGAAGCGGGCATGCGGGAACAATCTGAGCAGGAACGGAATGTTCAGGGCATTGCGTGGCGTCTTCTCCAGTAGCGTGACGCTTGGCGGCCGACGTTCCGGGAGCATATCGACGTAACGTGCGCCGCGATGATCGTGCAAAAGGCAAACGAAACATGCGCGCATTAGGCGGCGAGTCTCCGCATCTGCATGCGATTCGTCGAGGCTCATCGAATCCAGGTTGGTATTCTCGGCGCGTAAATGCGGAAAGGCGTGATAGATGACGTGACTTTCGCCACCAATGGACCAAAAGCCGGGGATTTTTGACAGGAGCTCAAAAAGCAGGTTGCTGCCCGATCTCGGCGCCGACACAATGATTACGGGCTGGTGCAGCGTGGCTTTGATCTCCGCCGACAGGCCTTGGCGGACTGCGGCCTGAGCCACAGCAATAAACGGGATATTGGCTGACATCGCGATTAAATATTCAGGTTTCCGGGTAGCAGGTACACGGAATATTTTGCCGATCGGTTTCCAGGCACGCTTGCGGACTGCATAACGTGTCGGGGTGGTGCTTCATGCTGCAACAGCCGCGCTCGCCTGGCATGACGTAATCAAGAATCAAGTGGACGCGATCATCAGGGCTATTATTGTCAACCGAATGCGTCCGCCGGTTATT
>SMWE01000043.1 GCA_004357475.1 Gammaproteobacteria bacterium | reverse complement strand
GGCCGGATTGTCGATGACAGAATCGCGTCGCGAGTACTTAAGTTTTGGTTACCCGTATTACTCGGTCGACATGCACCTGATTTACAAACTGGGTTCCGGGAAACCACGTTCTATCGAAGAAGTGATCGGCAGGCAGATTGAAGTAGTGGCGTCGAGTAGTCACTCCGACATGATGAATTCGTTAAGCGTGGCTTATCCGGAACTGGACTGGTCTGAAAACGCGGATGTTGAAGTCGTCGAACTGCTGGAGAAAGTCGCACTTGGCGAGCTCGATTTCACGATTGCCGACAGCACTGAATTCAATATCCAGCGTCACTTCTATCCCGATCTGCGGATCGCTATCGATCTCGAAATCGCGGATCCGATTGCCTGGGCGTTCAAGAAAGACGAAGGCGACTCCCTGCTCGCCCGGGCGGATCAATATCTGATCGGCGCCGAACGTAACGGCTTTTTGGCGCAGGTAAATGAACGCTATTTTGGCCATACCGAAAAATTTGATTACGTTGGCACCCGTGCCTTCATCCGGCATTTCGAAAGTCGCCTGCCCCGCTATCGGGAGACATTTGAAGGCGCCGCCGAGAACGCCGGTGTCGACTGGCGGCTACTCGCAGCGATCGGTTACCAGGAATCGCACTGGCGTTCACATGCAGTGTCACCAACGGGTGTCCGTGGCATCATGATGCTGACGGAAGCTACCGCTGACTACCTGAACATCGAAGACAGGATGGATCCGACCAGCAGCATTTTCGGTGGCGCAAGATTCTATGCACGTCAGACCGAGCGCCTGCCGGACAGTGTTGACGAACCGGATCGCACCTGGATGGCGCTCGCTGCGTACAACGTTGGCTTCAACCACATCAAGGATGCGCGGCAGATCGTTGAGTGGCAAGGCGGAGATCCTGACACCTGGGTGGACCTCAGCCAGGCGTTGCCGCTACTTGCAAAGCAGAAGTGGTACTCGCGGGTACCGTATGGTTATGCGCGCGGCTGGGAACCGGTGTTGTATGTGAACAATATTCGCAGCTACTACAACATCATTAGCTGGCTGACCGAAAACGAAGTCGATCCGGATGCAGAAGAAGAAACGGCAGACGAATCTGAGCCGGAGCTGATCGCTTCAGTGGCCGAATAGTACGAATCGCGGCTGGGTCACTCTCGCACGTCCCTGTGCTGCGTGACATAAGGACATCCATGTCCAGAAAGCCGCTCCTACTGGCGTCGCCGCAACTCGAAGAATCTTTTCAGTGCGGCAGCACATTCCTTTTCTTGTAAACCACCGTTGACCTCAATCCGGTGATTGAGCCGGCGATCGTCCGCCAGGTCGAGAACGCTTCCCGCAGCGCCTGCTTTCTCATCGTAGGCGCCAAACACGAGGCGCGATATTCGAGCCTGGATCATTGCCCCGATACACATGGCACAGGGTTCAAGGGTCACGTAAATCGTTGTACTGTTCAGCCGGTAATTTTGCTCGGCCTGTGCGGCTGCACGAATCGCGACGATCTCGGCATGCGCGGTCGGGTCAGCGTCCTGAATGGAGCGGTTCATGCCGGCGCCGATGACTTCGCCGTTCTTGACGACCACGGCACCGACCGGTATCTCACCAACTGATGCGGCCACTTCCGCCTCTGCCCGCGCGGCCCGCATGAACTTCTTGTCCGGTTCGGGCCAGTCACTCATTCCCATTCGATGGTTGCGGGTGGCTTGCTGGAAATGTCGTAGGTTACGCGGGATATCCCATCGATCTCATTGATGATGCGCAGTGACACGTGTTCCAGAAAATCATAAGGCAGCCTCGCCCAGCGCGCCGTCATGAAATCGATGGTCTCTACAGCGCGCAAGGCAATAACGTAATCGTATTTCCTGCCATCGCCCATGACACCCACAGAGCGCACCGGCAGGAATACCGCGAATGCCTGGCTGGTCTTGTCGTAAAGGTCATTCTTCCGCAGCTCCTCAATGAAAATATCATCCGCACGCTGCAGCAGTGAAACGTACTCAGGTGTTACCTCACCGAGAACACGTACAGCCAGTCCGGGGCCCGGGAACGGGTGTCGATACACCATGTCCCTCGGCAATCCGAGTTCGAGGCCGATCTTTCGAACTTCATCTTTGAAGAGTTCGCGCAGAGGCTCGACCAGTTTCATGCGCATTTTTTCCGGCAGGCCACCCACGTTATGGTGCGATTTGATGACCTGCGCTTTACCGGTGCTGGCACCGGCCGATTCGATGACATCCGGATAGATCGTGCCTTGCGCCAGCCACTCGATGCCTTCGAGCTTGTGGGCTTCCTCATCAAACACTTCAATGAAATTCGCGCCGATGATCTTGCGCTTTTCTTCCGGATCGCTGACGCCCTTCAGTGCAGCGAAAAAACGCTCCGCAACATCAACACGAATGACGTTGACGCCGAGATGCCTGGCGAACGTCTGCATGACCTGATCGCCCTCGTGATACCGCAACAATCCGTGATCTACGAATACACAGGTCAGCTGATCACCGATCGCGTCATGCAGTAACGCGGCAACAACGGATGAATCGACACCACCCGACAAACCGAGGAGCACTTTGCCCTCGCCCACCGTTGCGCGCACGCTCGCAATTGCATCGGCGACAATATTGCCTGCGGTCCAGTTGCCGGGACAGCCACAGATATCTCGCACGAAGCGTGCAATGATGGCTTGCCCTTGCGGCGTGTGGGTCACTTCCGGATGAAACTGCACGCCATAATACTTGCGCGACCTGTCTTCCATGGCCGCAAGCGGTGAATTTGCACTTTCGCCGCTGATGACAAAGCCGTCCGGCACCGATTGCACCCGGTCGCCGTGGCTCATCCAGACCTTGAGCATCGGTTCGCCGCCGTCACCATCGTTCAGGCCCGCCAATAACTCCGAATCGATAGGGGTAATCGCGGCATAGCCGTATTCCCTGTGAGTCGAAGTCTCGACCTTGCCGCCAAGCTGTGCGGCCATGGCCTGCATGCCGTAGCAGATGCCAAGTACGGGAACATTCAGATCGAATACTACCTGAGCAACCCGCGGCGGATCGTCGATGTTGACTGATTCGGGGCCACCGGACAGTACGACTCCGGCGGGCGCATAGGCGCGTATCGCGTCCTCGTCCATATCCCACGGATGGATTTCTGAATACACGCCGCATTCACGCACCCGGCGTGCGATCAATTGTGTGTACTGGCCGCCGAAATCGAGAATCAGCACGCGATGTGCGTGGATGTCGGTTTGTTCTGCTGGCGGGATATCGAGTGCCTGGGACAACTGGGGACCTCTACTGAGCTGACGTGGGTCGTTAATTGCTCCTGCTGTAGTTCGGCGCTTCTTTGGTAATCGTCACGTCGTGCACATGACTCTCTCGCATGCCGGCGGCGGTGATCTTCACAAATTTCGGCCGTGTGCGCATCTCGTCAATATTGTGACTGCCGGTATAACCCATCGCGGCACGCACCCCGCCCATGAGCTGGTGCACAATCGCAACCATGCTGCCTTTGTAGGCGACCCGGCCTTCGATTCCTTCGGGCACGAGTTCCTCCAGTTCCTCGGTGGCATCCTGGAAATAGCGATCTGAAGAGCCATGCGTCTGGCCCATTGCAGCGACCGAGCCCATGCCGCGATAGGTCTTGTAAGATCGCCCCTGGTAAAGCTCGACCTCGCCTGGCGATTCCTCGGTGCCGGCGAACAAGCTTCCGATCATGACGGAGTACGCACCGGCAGCCAGCGCCTTGGCGATATCACCCGAATAACGGATGCCGCCATCGGCGATCAGTGGCACACCTTTTTTTGCCAGCGACTCCGCGATATCGGCGACGGCGGAAATCTGCGGCACGCCGACGCCGGCAACTACGCGTGTCGTGCAAATCGAGCCCGGGCCGATTCCGACCTTGACGCCATCAGCACCGGCCTTGATCAGCGCCGCCGCCGCTTCTGCGGTCACGATATTGCCGGCGATCAACTGGAGGTCCGGGTATTGCTTCTTCGTACGCTGCACGCGCTCGACGACACCCTTCGAAAAGCCGTGCGAAGTGTCGACCACGACAATATCGACGCCCGCTTCTACGAGCGCCTCGATGCGCTCATCCGTGTCATAGCCGGTGCCGACGGCCGCGCCGACTCGCAGTGCGCCGCGATCATCTCTGCAGGCACGCGGAAAGTCGGTTGCTTTCTGGAAGTCTTTCGCAGTAATCATGCCGCGCAACTCGAAATCTTCGGTGACGACGAGCACCTTCTCGATACGATGCTTGTGTAACAGCGACAGCACTTCGTCATCAGCCGCACCTTCGCAAACCGTCACCAGCCGTTCCCGGGGCGTCATGACCGTCGACACCGGGGCATCGAGCTGCGTTTCAAATCGCAGGTCACGGTGCGTGACTATGCCAACGGGTTTTTTGCCCTCAACGACCGGTACGCCGGAGATATTCATCGCTTTCGTGAGTTCGATTACCTCACGAATCGACATCTCCGGAGACACGGTAATCGGGTCGCGAACGATGCCGCTTTCGAATTTCTTGACCAGCAACACCTCATGCGCCTGTTCCTCAGGCGTCATGTTTTTGTGAATAATGCCAATACCGCCTTCCTGGGCCAGCGCAATAGCCAGCCTGGCCTCGGTAACGGTGTCCATGGCCGCTGCCAGCAGCGGAATATTCAGCTTGATTTCGGGGGTGAGGCTGGTCGTCAGGTCGACTTCGCGCGGCAATACATCAGAGTAGTCCGGCTGGAGCAGTACATCATCAAATGTCAGAGCTTCCCTGGCGATGCGCATAGGCGGCAGGTCTTTTCGTTAGGTTAAACGGTCAATTGTACGCGTAGCCGATTTTCCGGTAAACGCCGATTCGAACAAAAACCATATTAAAAGGGGTCAGATCCATTTATTGTTGGTGCATACCCCGTTTTGCCGCCCGCCTCGATAAATGGATCCGACCCCTTTTAGCACCCAAAACGCCATTAGCGTCTCCGAGCTGAATCGGCAGGTGAAAACCTTGCTGGAACAGGGCATCGCAAAGCTGTGGGTCGAAGGCGAGATTTCGAACCTGGCGCGACCGGCATCGGGCCACCTGTATTTCAGCCTGAAAGACGAATCGTCGCAGATTCGTTGCGCCTGGTTTCGGCAACGGCAGCGCGGACCCACAATCAATCTCAAGAACGGGGACCAGGTTCTGGCATTTGGGCGCGTCAGTATCTACGAAACGCGCGGCGATTATCAGCTCATCGTTGAACAACTCGAACCGGCCGGCGAAGGAG
Organism: Gammaproteobacteria bacterium; assembly: GCA_004357475.1. Taxonomy (GTDB): domain Bacteria; phylum Pseudomonadota; class Gammaproteobacteria; order Steroidobacterales; family Woeseiaceae; genus SZUA-117. The sequence continues at coordinate 16,990 of SMWE01000043.1, read as the reverse complement.
AACTACGCCGGCGCTTCGAAGCCCTCAAGAAAAAACTCTCGGCCGAAGGACTGTTCGACGAGGACACAAAGCAGGACCTGCCCGAGCTTCCCCGGAGAATCGGCATCGTGACATCGCCTGGCGGCGCCGCAGTTCGTGACATTCTCACGGTGCTGAAACGCCGGTTCCCGTCTGTCCCGGTTGTGATCTATCCTACTTTGGTACAGGGAGAAACGGCCGCCACGCTTATTGCCAACGCGATTGCGACGGCGGTTAGCCGAAACGAATGTGATGTGCTTATTGTCACCCGCGGCGGCGGTTCACTCGAAGACCTCTGGTCTTTTAATGAAGAGCTTGTCGCGCGCGCGATCCATGAGTGCCCGATGCCCGTCGTGAGCGCGGTCGGACACGAGGTGGACTTCACCATTGCAGATTTTGTCGCCGACGTCAGGGCACCGACGCCCTCCGGCGCGGCAGAACTGGTGGTGCCCGATCAGGCCGAATGGTTGCGCACCCTGAGTGCAACCGCCGCCCGTATCGCATTGCTGGGCCGGCGTTATCTCGAGGCAAAATTCCAGACCGTCGACTGGCTCAGCCGAAGGCTGACACAAAGTAGTCCCGCTGCGATCGTCACCCGGCAGCGTGACTGGCTGCGCAACTTGCAGCAGATTTTCGCCGCTTCGATCCGCCATGACCTCGCGACCCGCGCCCGCCACCTGGAAGTCACGCGGTCCCGGTTGCTGCAACGATCGCCGGCGATTGGCGTCCAAAGGTCGATGCAGCGGCTATCTGCACTGAAACAACGGCTCAGCGGCTCGGGCAGGGCCACCGTAGACAGGTTGAAGTTAAGGTTACAACTGGCAGCACGTACGCTGGACTCCGTCAGTCCGCTCGCGACACTGGACCGCGGTTACGCAATTGTCAGCGATGACCGGACCGGCGCGATTCTGACCGACGCGGCCAAAGTCAAACCTGGCTCTGATATACGCGCACAACTCGCCCGCGGCATGTTGAAGGCCACCGTGAAGGAATCAGGCAATTCCAGTGATCCCTAAGCTTATATTCGTGATGCTTGCCATCCTGTCGACGACAGCAGCCCTGGCGTCACCGGCGCATTCGCCGTGGCCGGGCGGCATCGGCATCGTGCACATCCCGGGAGACCAACGGCCGTCGGTTACCGTCGATGATCAGCCAGCGCTGGTCCTCAGAGCCGGGAACGAATGGATTGCCGTGGTTGGCATACCATTGGGGCAGACCGCACCGGGCGCAATAACGGCAACAATTTCGGTGCCGAACCAGGAAAGCCGGCAGGTTGAAATCGAGATTCGGGCGCATGCCTATGAAGAGCAACGCCTGAGTGTCGACCGCAAGTATGTTGATCCAGGCCAGGAAGAACTCGAGCGGATATTCGTTGAGCGAGAAATCATCGATGCGGCACTTGGTCACTGGCGTGAGGCGTCACTAGCCGGCTTAAGCCTTAAGGCGCCGGTGGGCGGACGACGCAGTTCCAGCTTCGGCCGGCGGCGATTCTTCAACGATCAGCCGCGTTCGCCACACAAGGGCATGGACATCACTGCCAATTCCGGAACACCAGTCAGCGCGCCGATAAGTGGCGTGGTTACGGCGACCGGGAATTATTTCTTCAACGGCAATACCGTCATTATCGACCACGGGCAGGGCTTCATCAGCCTGTATTGTCACCTGAGCGAAATTAGCGTGGACGAAGGCGAATGGGTGTCAACCGGCACGGCGATCGGCAAGGTTGGCGCGACCGGCCGCGTGACCGGCGCACATTTACATTTTGCGACCTACCTGAATGGCACGGCGGTTGACCCGGCATTGCTGCTCACCGATTAGCAGGAGCGGCATTTTTGTACACGGACGTACTTGTGTCGCTGCGCACATGGATATGCACGCAGCGGCCTTGTCGCGATCCGATCGCGGCTGGAAGCCACTCTCATATGTTAAAGGTCTCGAAGAAGCGGCCGATCACCGGCCGGAATGCATCCATTTCGACCAGGAATGAATCGTGACCCTTGAGGCATTCGAGTCGCACGAATTCCACCTCAGGCACCACAGCTTTCAGGCCTGCCGCCAGTTCCTCCTGCTGCCGTAACGGGAACAGAATGTCGGTCGTCACGCCAATGACCAGGGCGCGCTGCAATTCGAGCTTTGCAAAACCAGCCTTGAGGGAGCCACCATGTTCCGCCAGGTCAAACAGGTCCGATGCCCGCGACAAATACAGATAGCAGTTCGCATCAAATTGCCCGGTGAATTTATTGGCATGGTTCTCGAGATAGGCCTCAACAGAGAAATCGCCGTAAAACGGATTGCTCGAATGCTCTTCGAACGAGATGCGCTCGCGGCCGAATCGCTGATCCCATTCCTCGGAGGACCGGTAGGTCATCATGCCGAGTTTCCTGGCAAGCCGCTGCCCGGATACCGGCGAATCCTCGGGATCATAGTTGCCGTTGTCCCACTTCGGGTCCTTGATAATCATTTCCCGCTGCAATGACCGAACGGCGATCGCAAATGGCAGCGCCCGGGTTGCCGCGGACATGGAAAGCATTCGCTCGCTCACGTCGGGATGCCGGACACAAAATGCCAGGGCACTCATGCCGCCCATCGAGGCGCCGACCGTGGTGTGGAGTTTCCCGATGTCAAGGTGCCTGAGCACCTCGTAGCCGCCCTCCGCGACATCTTCAAGCGTCAGCACCGGATAATTCAGGCGATAGCGCTCGCCGGTTGCAGGATCGATATCCGCCGGCCCCGTCGAGCCGAAACAACTGCCCAGCGAATTGATGCAAATCACGAAATAACGATCGGTATCCAACGGCAAGCCGGATCCGATCATGTCTTCCCACCAACCCGCAGCAGGATTTTCCGGAGACGACGCCGCATGCGCCGACGGGGACAATCCGGTAAACAACAGGATCGCGTTGTCGCCTTTCCCCTGCAATTCGCCCCAGGTTTCATAGGCAATTGTCGGCGACTCGAGGAATCCGCCCCGGTGCATTACGAACTTTCGGTCTACTGTAATTTTTTTGCTATCTATGCTCACTGTCTCCAAACCAGCTTCATCCCGTTCGCGGCTGAAGCCGCTCCTGCGGATCTTCGATTGTTACCTCTTCGCGTGTTTCAGCAGGCGCTTGCGTTTTTGTAGTTGTCTCGGCGTCAGCTTGTTGCGCCTGCCTTTGAAGGGATTATCACTGGTTTTGAACCATATTCGTACTGGCGTGCCCTGCAGGCGAAACGCCTTGCGGAAGCGGTTGATCAGGTAACGGCGATAGGCTTCCGGCAACTTTTCAGTCTGATTGCCGTGGATGATGATGACTGGCGGGTTGCGTCCGCCCTGGTGGGCGTAGCGCAACCGTATCCTGCGGCCTCGAACCAGCGGCGGCGCATGTGCCGTAACCGCATTCTCGAGTTCGCGGTTGAGGTCGGTCGTCGACAGATCACGGGTGGCGGCACGATAAGCACGCTCCGCGGCCGGCAAGAGATCACCGACCGCCGTGCCATGCAAGGCAGAGATGGTCATTCGCTCCGCGAAATCCAGGAACGGCAACCGCCGGTCGAGTTCATCCTTGATGTGGCGTTTCTGATTATGAGTCAGGCCGTCCCATTTGTTGGTCACAACCACCAGCGCACGACCCCGTTCCACCGCCAGTCCCATCAGGCTGACATCCTGTTCAGTGACGCCGTCGTGGGCGTCGAGCAATGCAATGACGACCTGCGCCCGTTCCATCGCCTGCAGCGCCTTGATGATGCTGAATTTTTCGACGATCTCGTGCACTTTCGATTTGCGGCGAACGCCGGCGGTGTCGATGAGCAGGTATTTCCGGCCATCACGCTCAAACGGCACGGCTACGCTATCCCGAGTCGTGCCGGGCTGGTCGTAGACCACCAGCCGATCCTCTCCGATCAGGCGATTGATCAGCGTCGACTTGCCGACATTCGGCCGGCCAATGACCGCAATACGCAGCGCTTTGTCGTCTTCGGCCTTTTCAGACTCAGTGGAATCGTCGTCACCCATCTCGACAAACGGCGCCAGCACTTTGTCCATCAGCGCCGTCACGTAGTCACCATGCGCGGCCGATATTGCGACGGGTTCGCCGAGACCAAGGCCGTGAAATTCCACAGATGCGATATCCGCATCCAGCCCTTCGGCCTTGTTGACCGCAAGCCAGGTTTTTTTCGAGTGTTCTCTTGCGAGTTTAGCGACGTGTTCGTCTGCGGATGTGAGTCCGCTGCGACCATCGACCATCACAATCGCAACATCAGCTTCCTGCAGGGCGCGCACCGTCTGCTCGACCATGAGTTCGTAGATGCCGACCTCACCACCGGCAACGCCGCCGGTATCGATAGCGAGATAGGGCAGCGGGCCGAGTTTGCCGAAACCGTACTGGCGGTCACGGGTAAGTCCGGGGTAGTCCGCGACCAGTGCGTCGCGCGAACGCGTCAGGCGATTGAATAGTGTCGACTTGCCGACATTGGGTCGACCGATGATTGCAATGACGGGAAGCATTTTCCGGCAACCATTAGTCTAGGGGGTCTCGTCGCCAGAGATTCCAGGTGCATCGCGCGTGGTCTCGGGAACGGGCACGCCGTATGCGATGAGAGTGCCGGACTCGCTTTGCACGTACAGGCGGCCACCGATAACGACCGGCGCGAGCGAGATCATGCCCTTGCCGGCACGGACACGAGCGACCGGCCTGCCGTCGAAGTTGTTGAAGAAATGCACATAGCCTTCGAAATCGCCGACGGCAACAGACGTATTGAATGCCACAGGCGCTGTCGGCTCACGACGAACCAGCGCTTCCTGGCGCCATACGTCGTCACCGTTCCGCCGCAGCAAAGCGACTAATTCTCCCTCTTCGCCAATCAGGTAGATGTTATTCCAGTCCGCATCAAGCCCTGACAGCCCGGAAATTTCTCTCGCCCACAGAATCTGCCCTGACTCGACAGCCAGCGAGGCCACCCGGCCATGATAGCCAGCGGCGTACACATCCTGTCCGACGGCCGCCATAGCGCCGTCGACATCCGCCAACCGGGCGAGGTCCGAACGACCGGATGGCGGCGTAAGCACGGTTTGCCATTGTTCGCTGCCATCGGAGAGGCTGATAGCCAGCACTTTGCCATTATCGAATCCCGCAATAATGGTTGTCCCGACGATGATCGGTGTCGCCGAACCACGCAATGTCAGGGCCGGCAGGCTCTGCTCGAGCGCCCAGCGTTCGGACCCATCGAACGCGGAGAAGACGCGCAGCCTGCCATCAATTGTGTAGGCGACAACGGCATCGTCTTTTATCAACGGCCGGGCAAGCGACTCCGCGGCAATGTTGGTTCGCCATATTTCCGACCCATCATCGGCGCTGAGCGCGATCAGGTCACCATCGTACCCGGCGACGACAACGAGTCCCTCGCCAACACCCGGACCCGCTGACAACACCGCGTCGACCTCGGTCCGCCAGATACGATCTCCGTCTTCGGGATCATAGGCACTGACCTTGCCATCGTAACTCGCCGCATAAATTCGATTGCCGTCCCCTGCCGGGCTTAATGCAATCCGCAGGAATTCCGTACCGGCGCCCAACTTGGCCGACCAAAGGCGCCTGACGTCAAGCGTCTTGTCGAACTTCAGCAATTTCGTCGGCTGCAACTCTTCTTCGTCGTCACCGCCGAATATGCTGCAGCCAGCAATCGACATTACGGCAACCAGCCAGATCGCAAAGCGGCGCGCAGGCAATCTCATTGCCCGGTCCCGGTGTCCGGCTCCGCATCATCCTGTGCCGCGGGCACGGCCGGCTCATCCATTGCTTCGGCATCAAAGTCGGGCTCTCCAGCGACCTCAGCCTCGTCAATCGCGGCCGAAGTCGCGGCCAGTTCCGTCAAATCCGGAAGATCGTTGAGCTTTAGCTGAATCAGGTTGTTGTCGATCGTCGGCACCGGCGAATTCCTGCTCAATGCGGCCAGGTACGCCGTCTGTGCCTCGGCAAAATTGCCCTGTGTGGCGTATGCATCGCCAAGCATTTCCAGGTACCTTGCCGCAAACCCACTCTGGCCCCGGTCCCGCAGTATTTCTACGACTTCGTCCGGCTTGTTCTGGTACAGCAACACCTTCGCAAGGCGCAGCCGACCGACCAGTTGAACCTCTGTTTCATCACCCGCCACGACGAGCTCGCGAAGAACGTTTACCGCATCCTGGTCGCGGCCTTTATCCATATAGAGTCGCGCCATCGCCAGGCGAGCCTGGGCCGGGTAGACAGTTCGCTGGTAGTTATCGAACAGGTTGCCTGCCGCATCTTCGGCTGCCTCGCTATCACCGCTATCCATTGCGGTCAAGACCTCTTCAAAAAGATTCGATGCCTCGATCTGCGAGGTCTCGACGCTCGATCGCCATTGATTCCAACCGAATATGATGGCAATGCCGAGCACCACACCCGTGATGACAAAGCGGCCGTTCTCGGACCACCACGCTCGCATTTCTTCCAGTTGTTCTTTGTCCGATAAGTCGTTCACAATGTGCCTTCCAGTGTTAAAAGGTGCCGGCCGACCGTGCCCGCCAGATCGTCCAGCGGGACGTTTATTTGATCCTCTTCGCTGCGCAAAGGTTTCAGGCCAGCCTCTCCACGCGCGACCTCTTCCTCGCCGAGAATGATCGCCAGGGCCGCGCCGCTGCTGTCCGCCCGCTTGAGCTGTGACTTGAAACTGCCTCCACCCAGGTTCAATTCCACGTGCACGGCGGGCAATGCATCCCGCAGGCTTTCGGCCAGCTCAAAGCTGCGTCCAATCGCAGCATCTCCGACTGCGACAATATAGACCTCGGACCTGCCAGGCCGGGGTTCGCCGCCGCAGGCCTGGTACAACCCGACCAGGCGTTCAATACCCATGGCCCAACCTATCGCCGGCAACGGGCGTCCGCCGAGCTTTTCCACGAGGCCGTCGTAACGGCCGCCGGCACAAATGGCACCCTGCGAGCCGAGCGCGTCGGTGAGCCACTCGAATACCGTGAGGTTGTAGTAGTCAAGTCCGCGCACCAGGCGCGGATTGACGACATAGGGCACCCCGGCTGCATCCAGGAGCGTTTTCAGCCCCGCAAAATGCCGCGAGGATTCCTCATCGAGAAACTCGAGCATCACCGGCGCATCCGCGATCAACCTCTGCAGGTCCGGGTTTTTGCTGTCCAGAATACGCAAGGGATTTTTCCCGAGGCGGCGCATACTATCCTCATCCAGCTTGCTTTTCACGGCCGAAAAGTAACTGACCAGCTCGTCCCGGTAGCGGGCGCGGCTGTCCGGCGAGCCCAGGGAGTTGATTTCCAGGTTCAGGCGCTCAAGGCCGAGCCGCTGCCACATGCGCACGCACATAATAATGAGTTCGGCATCGACATCCGGGCCCGCATAGCCCATGGCTTCCACATCAAACTGGTGAAACTGGCGGTAACGGCCCTTTTGCGGCTTTTCGTAGCGGAACATGGCACCTGCCGTCCACAGCTTCTGCCGCTGATTGTGGAACAGGCCGTTGGTAATACCGGCACGGACCATGCTTGCGGTGGCTTCCGGCCGCAAAGTCAGGCTTTCGCCATTGCGATCTTCAAACGTGTACATCTCTTTTTCAACGATATCGGTGACATCACCGATGGATCGGCGAAAGAGTTCCGTGTATTCGACCAGCGGCAGACGAATCTCGCGGTAGCCGTACGACTCGATGACCTCACGCACGATCGTTTCCAGATAGCGCCAGGTGCCGGATACGTCCGGAAGGATGTCGTTCATACCTCGAATGGCTTTAGGCTTCACTGCGCTTCATTCCAGGAACGGAGCCGCTGCCGCGTCCCGTGTTGCGTGTCGACTGCATCTTACTGGTTGTTGATTGTGAGCCTGACCAGGCGACCGCTGATGGCGGAAGAAGGTATTGGATAATCCCGTCCGTCCACGGTGATGTCGACGTTTTCGTACTCACCCAACACGATTCGCAACGGCTCATCACCGGAAAGCGCTACTACCCTGCCTGCTGTTCCCAGATCGAAAAAAAGCCGGCGTCCGGAAGCATCCGACACCTCCGTCCAGCAATCTCCGGTAAATGAAAGTTCAACCCGGACCTGGGGCAACAAACTCACTGCCTCATCGAACGGCTCCGGTTCACTGACCGGTGCTGCAGCCGACGCCAGCACAGTTTCCGGCGGCGGCAATTCTTCCATCTCGACGGGAGCTTCCGATTCGGACACGCCGTCGGCCGATTCTGGCGCTTCATCCAGCCCCGGCTCGTCGCTCGCATCTGATACGAATGGCGCCAGGGTCCCGGCTTCTGTTTGCACCACCGGCTGCGCGGGTTCGCGGGTAAGCCACCAGGCGATACTCGCAATGATGATCAGGACAACAGCACCCACTATCCACAGAGCCGGGGAAACGCCGCTCTCGATCTTGCGCACAGGACCGACAACAGGCGGTGCCCCAGCGTTGCGATTCAGCTTGTAATAGTCGGCAATTATTTCGTCAGCCGGGACGCCGACGAGTTCAGCGTATTTTCGCAGGTGCCCTTTCGCAAACACCGCTGCGCCCAACAATTCATATTTGTTTTGCTCAAGCGCGCGGACTTTCGGCTCATCGAGATGCAGCTCCTTCGCTATATCTCTCGCTGAAATCTCTTTCGAGCGTCTTGCAATCACCAGGCGCTCGCCACCAATCGGTCCGCGTGCTGGTACTTCAGACTCTTTCTGTGGGCCCTCATTCATCGCAAATTTGCTACTTAGTTGCTCGTCGTGAGCGTTCGCCTGGCCTCTGGAGAGTCAGGAAAGTCCCGCAACAATTGATTCATGTAGTCGGTCACTGCACGATCATTGCCGAGCCTGGTTTCTATCTCGATCGCGAGATCAAGCACTGCCGCCGACGCTTCGTCGAGCGCAAGATAGCGTTGCAAGAAAGCGCGCGCCGTCAGATCGTCATCGGTGCGGTGCTTTAACACGGCCAGCTGAATCAGGGCTTCACTGTAGCGGGGCTTGCGCTCGATCGCCTGGCGAAAATACTTTTCCGCCAGTTCCAGGTCCGGTTTTTTCGCCATACATACACCGGCATTTGACATCATGATTTCCGGATTGTCGTTTTCGCGAATACCAATCGCCCGATCGAACTGGTCCCGGGCATTGTCATATTCACCCAGTCCACACAGGAACACGGCGTAGGCATTGCGTATATCCTGATCGTTCGGCCCGAGGCGTATCGCGCGATCGAATGATTCGGTAGCGAGACGCCGGATGTCGAGCTGCACATAGGTCATCGCCAGCATCGAATGCGTGCTGGCATTCTTCGAATCAAACTCTATCGATCGCTGTAATCGGTCCCGCGCCAGCTGATAGTTGCCTTTTCTGAAGTACTGCGCGCCCAGCTGGTAATTTTGCTCCGCGGCATCGTCGCGGGGCTCGAAGCGGTTAACTGACGCCGTTGATGAAATACAGCCGCACAGGATAGAAACGATCGCGGCCAGGACCAGTAATTTCGCTCTCATCATCATGCTCATGCCGTCCTTCGTCCTTTATCGCCCAACCGCACCCGGACCCTGTCACGTACTCTACCAGCCAGTTGGCCACAGGCGGCATCTATATCGTCACCACGGGTCTTGCGCGTCGTTGCGATCAGCCCCTGGTCCCGCAGGCGGCCCTGAAACTGCCTGATGGTGGCCGCGGAAGATCGCGTGAAATCATTGTCCTTAAAGGGATTGAAAGGTATCAGGTTGACCTTGGCCGGGCGGTTTCGCAGCAGCGCGACCAGCTCGTCTGCGCACTGCAGATCATCGTTTACACCCCGCAGCATCACGTATTCGAAGGTTATGAAGCGATTCGCCCGCTTTGCCGCATAGCGCCAGCAGGCATCCAGCAATTCGCCGATCGGGTGAATTCGATTGAGCGGCACCAATTGATCCCGCAATGCATTGCGTGGCGCGTGCAGCGAGACTGCCAGCGCCACATTGCAATCGTCGCCCAATTTCTCGATTTGCGGCACCAGGCCCGAGGTACTGACCGTAATTCGCCGTCGTGACAGACCGTAGGCGTAGTCGGAACTCAGCAATTCAAGTGCCGGCACCAGGTTGCGGTAATTCGCCAGAGGTTCGCCCATGCCCATGAAAACGACGTTGGTCACCGCGGGCTTGCCGCTGGTCCGCAACGGCAGGTTGCGGTTTGCATGCGCAACCTGCCCGATAATCTCGTCGCAACCAAGATTGCGATTGAATCCCTGGGCGCCGGTCGCGCAAAATGCGCAATCCAGTGCACAACCAACCTGCGATGAGATGCACAAGGTGCCGCGCCCGGGTTCGGGGATGAATACAGATTCGACCGCCTGGCCCGCACCGGACTCAAACAGCCATTTCATCGTACCGTCGGCTGAGGTTTTCTCGGAGATGACCTCCAGCAGTTGAATCGACGCAATCCTGCCCAGCCGTGCACGAAGATCCAGTGACAGATCCGTCATTTCATCAAAGGTGTCTGCGTTGCGCTGATGTATCCATTGCGAAACCTGGCGCGCCCGAAACGGTTTCTCACCGAGACCGGCGAAAAACGCGACCAGCGCTGACTGCGGATGGCCGAGCAGATTCGCACGGACCACATGGGATGCGGCTTGCGGTTCGAGTTGATCAGGGCCGGCTGTCATTTTGTGCAGTCCTGCCGGGTACGCGGGCAGATGCCGCCGTCACCAAAGAAAAACGCAATCTCCTGCAGAGCGGTGTCCGGACCGTCCGATCCATGCACGATGTTCTGTTCGATGCTTTCGGCAAAATCCGCGCGAATGGTCCCGGGATCCGCATCCGCGGGATTCGTTGCTCCCATGATTTCCCGATTGACATTGATTGCCGATTCGCCTTGCAGCACCTGCACCATGACCGGACCGGAAATCATATAACTCACGAGGTCATCGAAAAACGGACGCTCTTTGTGAACCGCATAGAATTCTTCCGCCTGCTCCCTGGAAAGGTGAACCATTCTGGCAGCAATAATTTCCAGACCGGCTTTTTCAAACCGACCGACAATTTGACCGACCAGGTTTTTCTGCACGCCATCAGGTTTGATGATGGAGAGCGCCTGCTCAAACGACATGGCCAGATCCTTGCTGCGGGTAGATGAAAAAAACCGGCGTCAGAACAGCCGGCTACGCGTAAACAATCAATTTTACTTGGATAAATCGGTTCAGGCAATGAATGCCGATGGACTGAATCGATTCCCGGAATGCCGGCTCATGGAGCTATTCCACAGCTGCTAGACACTGAAACTCTCTCCACAGCCGCACTCCCCGGTCACGTTTGGATTGCGGAAGCGAAACGCCTCGTTCAGACCTTCTTTCACGAAATCGACCTCGGTGCCATCGATGAGCTCGAGACTGGTCCGATCGACCACGACCTTGACGCCTCTTTGCTCGAATACGACATCGCCGTCCTCGATTTCGTCGGCATAGTTGACGACATACGCAAAGCCGTTGCAGCCGGTTTTCCTGACACCAACCCGGAGGCCGACACCTTTGCCCCTGGCATCGAGATAGGTCCTGACCCGCTCCGCGGCGGCTTCAGTCAACGAAATAGCCATACATTCACATCCTCAATCTTCATCACTGGCGTATTGCGCCCAAAGCGTCGCCAGCGCAGCTTCCAGCAATAGTATACGGCCGGCCTTCTCTACCGGTACAGATAATTCCTGGATTATGTTTGCTGAATCGTAGTTTTCAAGGCTCGCAACCGGCTGATCCGTCAATATCCTGCAAGCAAGTTCCAGCGCCGCAATGAGGTGCGGGCAACCCCGGACCCTGAATGCCATGCCGGCGATGGTGTCGCCGCGAATCCCCGCCGACATCACGATATGCGCGCCCTCCGCAGACTCCGACACCTCTGCGACAAGCGTCAGGTCGTGGTCTTTCTGCAAATCACCGGCGTGTTGAGGATCTGCGAAGTGCCGGCGTACGGCCTCGTTATACGCTGCGGTCGCGAACATTTCAGGAGCCCGGACTGTGCAGCGGAGCGATCGAACGCAGATGATCCACGGCCCATCGATAGCGTTCGATGGCGACGTCAATATCATCTTTGGTCGTGGTCCGACCGAAACTGAAACGGATGGCGCTCTGCGCCAGCGCGTCATCCCTGCCGAGCGCACGCAGGACGTAGGACGACTCGCCACTGGTTGAATTGCAGGCTGAGCCGCTGGCGGCACACACGGGTTCGAGCCCGAGCATCAGGCTTTCGCCTTCGACGCCCGGCACACTGACGCTGAGGATGCCCGGATAGACATGCTTGATGCCGCCGTTGCACAAAATACCGGACACGTCCTGAATGCCCTGCCACAACCGGTCACGCAAGGCGCTTGCATGCAGTAGATCCTCCGCCATCTCGTCGCGGGCAATGCCGGCAGCGGTACCGGCACCGACGATCTGATGCACCGGCAACGAGCCAGGCCGCATGCGCTGCTCCTGTCCGCCGCCGTGCATGATCGGCAATACCTTGCAGCCTGGCCGGTCAGCAATATAGAGCGCACCGATTCCCTGCGGGCCATGGAACTTGTGGGCGGTCAGGGACAGCAAATCGACTGGCATTTCGCTCAGGTTGAGCGGCAACTTGCCAACCGATTGCGCCGCATCCGTATGAAACAAAACATCGTGTGCACGGCAAACCTCGCCGATGCGCCGGATGTCCTGGATGACGCCGGTTTCATTATTGACATGCATGACCGACACCAGCTGTGTGTCTTCACGAAGTTGCGCCTCAAGTTCATCAATCGCCAGCAGGCCGTCAGCATCCGGCTTGAGCCAACTAACGTCGTACCCGGATTTTTCCAAATGCCTGAATGGCTCCGTTACGGCCTTGTGTTCCGTTAGCATCGTGATCAGGTGCTTGCCGCGATGTGCCCGAAAAGCCGCTGCCCCCGCGATCGCCAGGTTGTCTGCTTCAGTGGCGCCTGAGGTCCAGATGAGGCAATGCGGATCGACGCCAAGCAGGTGCGCCAATCGCTGTCGCGCCTGCTCGACAAGGGCCGCGGACGCTCTTCCGGCAATGTGGATCGACGCAGGATTTGCGAATCCACCACCCGGCGACAGACAGGACTGCATTGCATCGGCGACGCGTGGATCAATCGGCGTTGTTGCAGCGAAGTCGAGGTAAACTGCTGCGCCGCTCACTCGGCCGGATCCTTCGGGACTTCGGGATCGAGCGCCGCCAGCATTCCACGCAGAATATTCACCTCGTTCTGATCCAGTTCTGCCTTGACGAATAAGCGGCGCAGCCGGCGCATCAGCAGTCGCGGATTCTGCGGGTCAAGGAAACCGGCCCCGGTCAGTACCTGTTCCAGGTGCATATAAAAATTTTCAAGCTCGGCACCGGTCGCCGACGGGGTCTCTGCTTCCGGCGGCGGCTCCTCTGCGGTGATGCCGGCAACCCGTAATTCGTAGGCGAGAATCTGCACCGCCATGGCAAGATTTAGTGAGCTGAATCCGGCTTCGGTCGGGATAGTAAGGAGCGTGTTACAGCGATCGAGGTCCTCATTCGTCAACCCGGACTGTTCCGGCCCGAACACCGCCGCCGCAACACCGTGCGCGCTCTCCTGCAACAATCTTTGCGCACAATCACGCGGCGCCATGCTTGGCCAGCCGATCGATCTTGAGCGGGCGCTGGCGCCCGCCACATAAGTGCAATCGCTCAAGGCCTCTGTGAGGCTGTCAACAAGCTTTGTGGATTGCAGGATGTCCTCGGCACCGGATGCGCGTGTCGTTGCGTCAGCGTGTGGAAAATACCGTGGTTTGACCAGCGTCAGATCAGCCAGCCCCATATTCTTCATGGCACGTGCCGTCGCCCCGATGTTTCCGGGATGCGTTGTACCGACAAGGATGATGCGTACGTTCACTCGAATTGCGGTCCAGCTACTCCAGAGGTCTGGTATTCTACCGCCCCGCACCGGTTTGGATCGGTTCGGTTCGGGAGATTGTTCTTTTTCAAACTGGCGGAATCATCACATGGAAGCAATGCTCAATGTGGCAGTCATGGCTGCCCGGCGCGGCGGCGATACTCTTTTCCGCCACCTCAACAAACTCGACAAACTTAAAGTCGAGAAGAAGGGCCGCAACGATTTCGTCAGCGAAGCAGACCGCAATGCCGAAAAAGCGGTCATTTCCGTGATTCACAGGCACTATCCCGAGCACGCAATTCTCGCTGAAGAAAGCGGCCGGCAGGGCGACTCCGAGTTCCTGTGGGTCATCGACCCCTTGGACGGGACGACCAACTATCTGCACGGGTTCCCGGTGTTCTGCGTTTCGGTCGGCCTGATGCACAACGGCCGCCTCGAACACGGCGCCGTCTATGATCCCATGCGGCAGGAGTTATTCACTGCATCCCGCGGACAAGGCGCGCAGCTCGACGGCAGAAAAATTCGCGTAAGCAACCGGACTTCGCTCGAGCGGGCATTGATTGGTACCGGGTTTCCGTTTCGCGACTCCAACATGGCGCTCGAGCCGTATCTGAGGATGCTGGTCAGTGCAATCAGGCATACCGAGGGAATCCGCCGGGGCGGCGCCGCGGCGCTCGACCTTTGCTATGTTGCCGCAGGCCGTTTGGACGGATTCTGGGAGACTGGGCTAAGCATCTGGGACCTGGCCGCCGGTGCGCTGATCATCCGCGAAGCAGGCGGCATTATCAGCGGCCTGGATGGCAGCGAGGATTTCCTGCAGTCGGGTCATGTATTGGCCGGAACGCCGAAAATCTACGCCGCGCTTGCCAAGCAGTTCGCTCCGGAAATCAAGGAAATGTTCTCCCAACAATCGTAGCGAATCTTGCTTGTTCGATTGCCGGAAATTGTGGCAAGGATCCGTGGGAATCGTAGCGAATTTTGCTTGTTCGATTGCCGGAAATTGTGGCAAGGATTCGTAGGAGCCCGGCCCACCGGGCGAAAAACATTGAGCGGCATGTTTTGCAACATGGCCTTCAATGTTTGCCAAGGGTAAATCAACCACCGCCAATCAAAGAACATCGCTCGGTGGGCCGGGCTCCTACTGGCGGGCGATTGCGATCAAGGCAGATCATCGATCAGGTCCGGATCCGCTTCCGGCGGCATCAGGTCCTGTGCGCTGACATCGAGTATCAATGCTACGGTACTCGCCGTATAGATCGACGAGTAAGTACCTACAACAATTCCGACGATCAGTGCCATCGAAAACGGTGCTACCGATTCACCGCCAAGTACCAGGAGCGCGGTCAATACCAGTAACGTAGTTACGCCAGTAATAATCGTTCGTGCCAGCACCTCGTTGATCGATATGTTCATCGATTCTTCCGAACTTACGCCGCGAAGCTTCACGAAATTCTCCCGGATGCGATCGAAAGTGACGACGGTGTCATTCAGCGAATAGCCGATCACCGCAAGCACTGCCGCAACGACGGAAAGATCAAACGAAATTCCGAATACGGAAAAAAACCCGATGGTCAGGATGACATCATGAGCAAGCGCCGCGACCGCGCCGGCCGCAAACTTCCACTGAAAACGGAACATGACGTAGGCGAAAATCATAATCAGGACGAAAATCATTGCCAGTCCGCCCTGTTCAGTTAGCTCATCACCGACCTGAGCGCTCACGAACTCAACTCGCCGGAGTTCCACGTTGGGGTCATCCGCGGCCAGTATTTCACGCAGCGATTCCCTGATCGCATCGGGCTCGACACCTATTTGCGGCGGTAGTCGAACCTGCACGTCCGTATCCGCCCCAAACCTCGTCACTCGATAATCATCGTAACCAGCATCACGCAATCTACTGCGGATGCCCGGCAGGTTTGCCGACTCTGAATAGCCAACCTCGAGCAGTACACCGCCGGTAAAATCGATACCAAAATCAAGACCGCGAATAGCGAGCGTGCCGATCGAGATAACGATCAGAACGACGGAGAAGCCGATGGCGATATTTCGACGGGTCCTGCCCAGGAAATCGATGCTTGGTTTTTCTTTAAACAGTCGCATTGCGGGCCTCAGATCGGCAGGGACTCGAGCCTGCGCCCGCCGAATATCTTGTTGACTACGGCGCGCGTTCCGATAATTGCAGTAAACATCGAGGTGATGATGCCGAGTGACAGCGTTATCGCAAATCCCTTGATCGGGCCAGTGCCAAAGGCAAATAACACGACCGCCGCGATCAGGGTCGTTATGTTGGCATCCGCAATG
Organism: Gammaproteobacteria bacterium; assembly: GCA_004357475.1. GTDB lineage: Bacteria > Pseudomonadota > Gammaproteobacteria > Steroidobacterales > Woeseiaceae > SZUA-117. The sequence continues at coordinate 837 of SMWE01000043.1, read as the reverse complement.
GACGACAATGCTTTCTCGTACCCGGAGTGGATACTGCCCTGGACTGAATTACCCGACGCCAGTTCTTCCCTGATTCTTTCGAATATCAATACGTTTGCGTCAACGGCCATGCCGATGGTCAGGACGATCCCGGCAATGCCAGGCAGGGTCAATGATGCCTGCAACAGTGAAAGTAGTGCGACGATCAGGACAAGGTTGACAAACAATGCCATGTCGGCAATCAGGCCAAATCCGCGGTAATAGATCGCCATGAACACAATCACCGCGAGAAAGCCGATCGACACGGCACTGAATCCGCGATCGATGTTGTCCTGGCCGAGACTCGGACCGATGGTGCGGTCTTCGACTTTATAGACCGGCGCAGCAAGGGCACCTGCGCGCAGCAATAACGCTAAATTGCGTGCTTCACTGGCGGCCAGGCCGGTCGTACGGAAGCTGTTTTTGAAGACACCGCGAATGGTCGCAGTGTTGATAATTTCTTCGGTTCTTATCGTACGATAGCCAACGCTGCCATCGGCATTGTTTACGGTTTCGCGTCGGGTCTCGATGAACAAGGTGGCCATTGGCTTGTTGAGGTTGGCGCGCGTATTCCTCAGCATGCTTGCACCACCGGCAGCATCGAGGGTGATGAATACGGCCGGCATTCCCTCACTGAAACCGGATTCCGCGTCGACAATCTGATCACCTGACGCAATGACCTCACGCTTCAGCAGTTGCCCGGAGATACCTTCGCGACCGGGGTAGCGACGTGACCCGGGGCTGTCGCCCGCAGTGTCGACCATGCGAAATTCCAGTGTCGCTGTAGCCGTCAGAATCTTGTTCAGTTCCTCCGGGTCC
>SMWE01000042.1 GCA_004357475.1 Gammaproteobacteria bacterium | reverse complement strand
ATCGAGCACCGCGCTGATAACGCTCAATTTGGCAATGAAGCCAACCCATGGCGGCACGCCTGCCAGGCCGAACATGAAGAACAGCATCATCAGGGCAAACCAGGGGCTGCGGGCGTTCAGCCCCTTGAAGTCGCCTAAGTGCTCAGCCTCGAATCCCTGGCGGCTCAGGAGGATGATCATGCCGAAGGCGCCCGCGGCCATCACCACGTAGGTCAGTGTGTAGAAAAGTGCAGCTGCATATCCCTGCCCGGTACCGGTAAATAGCGCCATAAGGATGAATCCCACGTGAGCGATCGCAGAGTAGCCGAGCATGCGCTTGATGTTGGTCTGTGCGATGGCGACGATATTGCCGATCAGCAGTGACAGCACGGCCAGTACCATGATCATGCCCTGCCACACGTCGTGCAGATCGCCGAGCCCGTCAATGAGGATTCTCATAAAGAGCGCCAGAGCCGCAAGTTTCGGCGCCGAGGCGATATACAGCGTCACGGGCGTCCTGGCGCCCTGGTAAACGTCCGGCAGCCACATGTGAAACGGTACGGCACCGAACTTGAACGCGATGCCAACAGTAATGAAGGCCAGGCCAAAATATAACGGCGTGCCCCTGACATCACCGGACTGTACGGCGAGCGCGATCTCGTCAAACTGAAGGCTGCCGGTCAGGCCGTAAATCCACGAGATGCCGTACAGCAGCGACCCTGACGCGATCGCACCCAGGACAAAATACTTCATTGCAGCTTCAGCGGCCGACGCTGAATTTCGTTCAAATGCAACCAGCGCATACAGGGACAGCGACATGGTTTCCAGGCCCAGATACATGGTCAGCAAACTGTTCGCCGATATCATGATCATGATGCCGAGCAGGCCGAAAAGGCCCAGCAAAAAAAACTCTCCTTTCAGGAGATCGTTCTGCTGCAGGTAATCCCGTGCGTACAGGAAACCCACCGCAACCACGCCAACTGCAGCCAGCTTCAACACCTGAGACAATGCATCGCTTACATAGCTGCCGTCGAAGATGATGGCTGCCGACTGCGGCGCCGTGGCAATTAACGCCCATGCAGTGACCGCCAGCGCAGCAATGCTGAGCCAGAAGGTTACGATGCGCTGTTCGTCATTCACAAACAGGTCCGCGATCAGCACGATGCAGATCAACGTCAGTAACGTGATCTCTGGTGCAGCAACTGAAAATTCGCCGAATATCATGTGTAAAACAGACCCTAAAGCTTCGACTGACTGATTTGCGTCAGCAATTCGTTAACCGTTGCCGACATCATGTCGACCAGCGGCGCCGGCCATAGTCCAACCAGCAATACGGCAAATGCAAGAATGCCGAGAGCAATAAACTCCCGTGGTTGCAAATCCTTCAATGCGGCGACGTTCTTGTTGGCCACATCGCCGTAGATGACGCGCTTCACCATCCACAATGTGTACGCTGCGCCAAGGATCATTATGCTTGCCGCGAGAAACGCGAACCAGAAATTGGCTTTGAAACTGGCGATGATGACCATGAATTCGCCGACGAACCCGGACGTGCCTGGCAGGCCGGCGTTCGCCATTGCAAACAGGACCATGAACGCCGCAAAAATCGGCATCGTGTTTGCAACGCCGCCGTAGTCGGCAATCTGCCGGCTGTGCACCCGATCATAAAGTACGCCGACGCAAAGGAACATCGCACCCGAGACGAGGCCATGCGAAATCATCTGCACCATACCGCCGGTTATGCCCAACTCAGCGCCACTGCCGCTCCCGATCGACCAAAACAGGAAAAACCCCAGCGTTACAAAGCCCATGTGCGCAATCGATGAATACGCGATGAGTTTTTTCATGTCCGTTTGCATCAGCGCCACGAAACCGATGTAAACGATCGCGATCAGTGACAACGCAATCATCATGCCGGAAAAGTACATGCTGCCATCCGGCAGCATCGGTAATGAAAGCCTGACAAAACCGTAGCCGCCCATCTTCAACATGACGGCTGCCAGGATCACCGAGCCCCCGGTAGGTGCTTCGACGTGCGCATCCGGCAACCAGGTGTGTACCGGCCACATCGGCACCTTGACGGCGAACGCGAGCAGGAAGGCGATGAATATGAGTTGTTGTTCCAGAAGACTCAGCGGCAATTCTACGAACGCGAAGAAATTAAAACTGCCCGCCTTGTTATAAAGATAGATAAAGGCGACCAGCATCAAGACAGAACCGAGGAAGGTGAACAGGAAAAACTTCATCGTCGCGTAAATACGCCGCTTTCCACCCCACACACCGATGATCAGGAACATCGGCACCAGCATGGCCTCCCAGAACATATAAAACAGGAGGCCGTCGAGCGCCGCAAACACGCCGATCATCAGGCCCTCAAGAATCAGGAACGCGGCGAAATATTGCGCTGGCCGTTCTTTGATCGAGTCCCAGCCGGCAATGATCACGAGTGGCGTGATGAAGGCCGTCAACAAAATCAGCGGTGCGGAAATGCCGTCCACACCGAGAAAATATTCGACATTGAGCGCCTCGATCCACGGCGATCTTTCAACGAATTGCATGGACGCGGTCGTCGTGTCGAAATTGTTATAGAGAAAAACGCTAAGCACAAATGTCAGCAGCGACACCGACAGCGACAGCAACCTCATGCCGGCGGCTCGCGACGACGCCGAATCACCACCATCACCGGCCATCAGCACCGCTATGCCGCCGGAAATCGGCAGCCAGGTCAGCAGACTGAGAATGATGTGCGACAGGTCCATGCGTCAGGTCCGCTCCATCATCTCAAAACCACAGCAACCAGCCGAGAAAGGACACCAGCCCGATGAACATGGCAAACGCGTAGTGGTACAGGTAGCCAGTCTGCAGTTGCCGTAGCACGCCGGCGAGCCGCCCTATCGTGTTGGCGGTGCCGTGAACCAGCATTCCGTCGATAACGAGTACGTCCACCGTTTGCCATAAAAACTGACCGACACGCCGGCCGCCCGCTGCAAAACCTTTGATGTATAAATCGTCAAAGTAGTATTTGTTGTCCAGCAGGTCATACAGACCCGACATCTTCTGCCGCCACAGTTGCGGAAGTTCCGGACGTTTCAGATAGAGGTACCAGGCAGTGCCGGCTCCCGCGGCCGCGAGATACACGGCGGGTCCCAGCAGCGCGTGCAGCATGAACCCGGCACTGCCATGGAAAGACTGGCCCAGGTATGCCAGCACGTCGTGATTCGCTGCAACAACGATCGAGTCGCCGAAATAGTCGGCGAAGAGTACCGGTCCGATAGTAAACCAGCCGATTACAGCGGATGGAATGGCGAGCAGGATCAGGGGTACGGTTACCACCCACGACGTCTCCTGCAGATGCGATTTCGTTTCCTTGTCCATCTTTTCTTCACCGTGGAATACGAGGAAAAACATGCGGAAAGAATAAAGCGCAGTGACGAACACGCCGAGCAAAACGCTCAGGTAAGCAATCCAGTAAACCGGACCCTGACCATGCCAGTGTGATTCGCTGACCGCTTCGATCAATGCATCCTTGGAAAAGAATCCTGAAGTTCCCGGAAAACCGACCAGGGCGAGTGTCGCGATCAATGCAGTCCAGTAAGTAATGGGCAGGTATTTTTTGAGTCCGCCCATCTTGCGGATATCCTGCTCGTGGTGCATCGCGATGATGACCGAACCAGCGGCCAGGAACAGCAGCGCCTTGAAGAAGGCATGCGTCATCAGGTGAAAAATTGCGGCACTGTAGGCAGACACACCCAGGGCAACCGTCATATAGCCGAGCTGGGACAGCGTTGAATAGGCAATAACGCGTTTGATGTCGTTTTGCACTATGCCCAGGAGTCCCATGGAAAAGGCGGTTATCGCACCGATCGTCACGACGACCGCCAGGGCGGTCTCCGACAATTCAAACAACGGCGACATGCGGGCCACCATGAAGATACCGGCCGTGACCATCGTTGCCGCGTGTATTAATGCAGAGATCGGAGTCGGACCTTCCATCGAGTCCGGGAGCCAGACATGCAGTGGCGCCTGCGCCGATTTGCCCATGGCGCCGATGAATAACAGGATACAAATCACCGTCATTGCGTTCCATTCACGACCGGGAATGATCTCTATGCTTTGCGACGCTATAGCGCCTGCGGCAGCAAACACGGTGGCGTAATCCAGCGAGCCCGCAAACATCACCACACCGGCGATACCGAGAATGAAACCAAAGTCACCAACGCGATTAACCAGGAACGCTTTCAGGCCGGCGAATATCGCAGTCTCTTTCTTTAACCAGAATCCGATCAGCAGGTAGGACACGAGGCCGACCGCTTCCCAGCCGAAAAACAACTGCAGGAAGTTATTGGCCATCACCAGCATCAGCATCGAGAACGTAAACAGCGATATGTAGCTGTAAAAGCGCTGGTAGCCGGGATCGTCGGTCATGTAGCCGATGGTGTAGATATGCACCATCAGCGACACGAACGTCACCACGGCCATCATGAGCGCCGTTAGCCTGTCAATCAGGAATCCAACGTTCATGTGCAGGCCGTCACTAACCGCCCACGTATAGACGGTGTAGTTCTCGATCTGGCCACCGTCCCAATATAGATGCTTCAGAACCAGGATCGACAGCGCAAAGGACAGGCCGACGGCGAGAATCGTTAGCCAATGGGAGCCGGCACGCCCTATCTGGCGGCCGAAAAGCCCCGCAATTATTGCCGCGAACAGTGGTGCGAGCACAATTGTCAGATGAATACCGTGCATCCTGTCTAGCCTTTCATCGAATCCAGCTCCTGCACATCGATGGAGCGACGATTCCGGAAAAGGACAACCAGAATTGCGAGGCCAATTGCCGCTTCGGCTGCAGCAACCGTCAAGATGAAGAAAACAAATACCTGGCCTGTCTCATCACCCAGGTAGCGCGAAAACGCGACGAAGTTAAAGTTGACCGCCAGCAGCATCAACTCGATGCACATCAGCAACAGAATGAGATTGCGCCGATTGATAAAAACGCCGGCAATGCTCATGGAAAACAGGATCGCTGCAAGCGTCAGGTAATGCTGCAGACCAATCATTCCTGACGCTCCGCGTCCATCTTGATGATGCGGAGTCTGTCTGACGCCTTGACTGCAACCTGTTCGGCAATTTTTTGCCGCTTGAGTCCGGGCCGCCTGCGCATCGTCAGCGTTATTGCGGCCACGATGGCCAGCAACAGCAGGACGGCGGCAATCTCGAATGCATAAACGTGCTCGGTATACAGTACCGCCCCGAGCGCCTTGGTGTTGCTGTAGCCCTCTGGTGTCGGCACGAATCCGCCACTGGCGACGTCCGCGCTGCTGCGCCACCAGATTATCTGCATCAGTTCGATGACCATCAAGCCGGTAATCACGAGCCCTAACGGCAGGTAACCCGTGTATCCGCGCTTGCTGCGTTCAACATTGATGTCCAGCATCATGACGACGAACAGGAACAGGACCAGCACCGCGCCGACATAGACCAGCACCAGCACGATCGCCAGGAACTCGACCTCGATCAGCAGCCACAGCATCGCACTTTCAAAAAATGCCAGTACGAGGAACATGACGGCATGCACCGGGTTGCGCGAAAAAATAACGCCCATTGCTGCGCCGATCAGGATCGTCGCAAAACAATAAAAAAGAATGGCGTGAAACAAATTGGTATTCCTTATTACTTGTAACTCGCATCCGCCGCTTTATCGGCGGAGATCATCGCTTCGAATTTGTCGCCAATGGCAAGAAGTTTGTCCTTGGTCATGATGTTCTCGCCGGCCGCTTCCATGTGATATTCATGGATGCGAGTTTCTACAATTGCATCAACCGGACAAGCCTCTTCGCAGAACCCGCAATAAATGCATTTAAAGAGGTCAATGTCGTAACGCGTGGTACGCCGCGTTCCATCTTCGCCGACCTCTGACTCGATCGTGATCGCAAGTGCGGGACATACGGCTTCGCAGAGCTTGCAGGCAATACAGCGCTCTTCACCATTCGGGTAGCGGCGCAGTGCATGCAGACCCCGGAAGCGCACCGATTGTGGTGCTTTTTCTTCCGGATAATTGAGGGTCACTTTGGGCAGGAAGAAACTGCGCAACGTGACCGACAACCCCTGCCACAACTCCCAGAGCAAAAAAGTCTTGATAAAACTGCGAACACGGTCCATCAGCCTACCCTGTCAGATTCGACCACGGACCGATCTGCAGGTAGACCATTACGCCTTCCACAGCAATCCAGATGATCGTAACCGGAATAAATACCTTCCAGCCGAGGCGCATGATCTGGTCATAGCGATAACGAGGAAACGTCGCTCTCAGCCAGAAGAAAACAAAAATAAAGAAGCAGGTCTTTAGTGCAAGCCAGCCGAATGCCGGGGCCATCAACCAGGCAAGAATACTTCCTTCAAGGAACGTCCAGCCTTCGAAAAACGAGGCATAGCCGCCAAAAAAGAATATCGAGGTCAGCGCCGAGATCAGGATGATGTTGGCATATTCCGCAAGGAAGAACAGTACGAAGGCGGCACCGGAGTATTCCACATGAAATCCGGCAACGATTTCCGATTCGCCTTCGGTGACGTCGAACGGTGCCCGGTGGGTTTCAGCAACACCCGAAATAAAAAACACCAGGAACAAGGGGAATAGCCACAACAGGAACCAGTGACTGAAGCCGCCCGCCTGCGCCCGTGTAATTTCGCCGAGGTTCAAACTGCCACTGGCCATCAATACACCGACCAACGCAAAACCCATGGCGATTTCGTAGGCCACGATTTGTGCGGCGGCGCGCATGGCACCCAGGAACGCGTACTTCGAGTTGGACGCCCAACCCGCGAGAATAACGCCGTAAACACTCACCGACGTGAGCGCCAATACGTACAGGAGGCCGGCATCGATGTTGGAGATCACGAATGTATCCGACAACGGGATGACAGCCCAGGTAGCGAGTGCCGGGATCAATGACAACAACGGCGCGATCACGAACAGGAAGCGGTTCGACTTCTGCGGAATGATGACTTCCTTGATCAGGAGTTTGATGACATCTGCAAAAGGCTGACCCAGTCCAAGCGGGCCCACTCGATTCGGACCGATACGGCCCTGCATGTAGCCGATCACCTTGCGTTCGAAATAGGTTGTGAAGGCAACTGTCAGGATAACGCTGATCATGACCACGACGATCCACATCGAGGTTACGATCAGGTGCTGCGTGATGGGCGCCAGCGGACCCAGGACAAACTCCCACATTCCCAGCACAAATTCGTTGATCGACGCCATCACCCGCCCTCGTAGGCACTGCGCTGCGCCTCGGGCGTCAATTGCAGGGCCCTCGCCCTGCGCACGATGGCGTCTGTGCGGTAAATCGGAATGTCGATCCGGGCGTCTGGATCGTCAGCACCGTTTACCTTGCCGAGCGCCTTCTTGCCGGCGTACCGGTTGTCCGGCTGGATGTCCCCGAGCAAATCGCGCAGTTCATCACGAACTTCTTCGCTGGTCTGATAATCGAAATTTTCAGCGTCGAGCAGGTTCCCAAGAACGCGCAGCACTTTCCAGCCCGGCCGTGCCTCCCCGGGCAGATTCGCAACGCCGTTGAAGCTCTGCCAGCGTCCCTCGCAATTAACGAAGGTGCCGGCGGATTCGGCGAAGGTACCGATCGGCAACAGCAAATCGGCTGCGTCCTGCAACGCGTCGCTGTTATAGGAGGTGAGCGCTGCAACAAATTTCTGACCAGCAAGCTTTTTCACCGCGTCATCGGTGCAACAGATATCGTAGTCAGGCTCGAGACCGTACAGCAGCACCGCGTCGAGTGATGCATCAAGCATCTCACCGGCATGGAGTCCGGCAGCCTTCCTTTTGTGGCCACCCGAACCGCGATGCGGCTGCACGCCGGCAAGACTGGCGCCAGCGGAATTCGAACCTTCTGACAGAACGCCGAATTTTGCCCCGGTCAGCTCGCTGATTGCGGCAACCAGCGCCCGCAGCGCCGACGACGCCTGGTGCCGGCCGGCAATCAAGCCAAGCAGGATCTGCGCATGCTTCGCTCCCGCCAGTGAGTCGGCGATTCGCCGTTGAGAATCGCGCGGCTTGACGCCCTTCACCAGTGCTCCGACCGGCTTGGGCAATTTTTTCTTTCCTGCGGCGGCAACGGCAATGCCTGCCAGCTGCTTAACGAGGCCACCATCATGAATATTTTCTTCGACCGGGAAGTGATACTCGAACGCATCATTGTTGACGAAACTCACCTTCGAACCGGCCAACGCAGCCTTGCGGACCCGGTGAGCAATGATCGGCACTTCCTTCCTGAGGTTCGAACCAATGACCAGTATCGCATCGCTGGCTTCAAGCTCCGCGATGGTGCTTCCCAGCCACGGGAACACGGGATCGTTGTCCTGATCGGAGAAGTCCCGCTGCCGGATCCTGTAATCTATATTTGCAGTACCGAGATGATCAGCGAGCCTAGCGAGCAAGTGACTCTCCTCGAGCGTCGCCCCCGGCGACGAAAGAATGCCTGTCTTGTCTGCACCAGCCCCCTCAAGATTCTCTGCCAGGATCTTTAACGCCTCGTCCCAGCCGATATCTTCCCACGCTCCATCCTGCTTGACCCGTGGACTCAACAGCCGGTCATCGCTGTAGATACCCTCATAGCCGAACCGGTCACGATCAGACAGCCAGGTTTCGTTTATCTCCTCATTTTCACGAGGAACCACGCGTTTGATCGTGCCGCGGAGCACGTGCACGTACATGTTCGAACCAACACAGTCGTGCGGCGACACCGTTTGCCGTTGTTCCATTTCCCATGCGCGCGCGCTGTAGCGATAAGGCTTGTTATTCAGCGCACCGACCGGGCAAATATCGATGATGTTTGCGGACAGTTCATGATCAACACTTTTCTCGATGTACATGCTGATCTTCATATCCTCGGCGCGGCCGATCGTGCCGAGTTCCTGCAACCCCTGGATTTCCTGGCTGAAGCGGACGCATCGCGTGCAGTGAATGCAGCGTGTCATGTCCGTGGATACCAGCGGCCCAAGGTCCTTGTCTTTCACGACGCGTTTGCGTTCGTTATAGCGCGACACATCGCGGCCATAACCCAGCGCCAGGTCCTGCAACTCACATTCGCCGCCCTGATCGCAGATCGGGCAATCCAGCGGATGGTTGATCAGCAAAAATTCCATGACCGCTTTCTGGGCGGATATTGCTGCAGGTGACCTGGTAAAAACCTTCATGCCCTCGCCAACCGGGGTGGCGCAAGCCGGCATCGGTTTCGGCGCCTTTTCAACCTCGACCAGGCACATGCGGCAATTCGCCGCGATGGAAAGTTTTTTGTGATAACAGAAACGCGGGATGTAAATGCCGATTTCGTCGGTCACTTCCATAATCATCTGACCCTTGCGGGCTTCGACCGGTTTGCCGTCGACTTCGATATTGACAATACCGTCGCTCATGCGGCTGCCTCGGCGGACTCATCGACGATGCTGCGTCCGTGATTCCGGATCATGTATGCGAATTCGTGATGGTAGTGCTGCAAAAAACTCTGCACCGGCCAGGCCGCCGCATCTCCCAACGCGCAAATCGTGTGGCCTTCGATCTTGTTTGCCACATCCAGGAGCTTGTCCAGGTCATCCTCCTGACCCTGCCCCGCGGTGATTCGGGTCAGCATGCGATACAGCCAGCCTGTCCCTTCACGGCACGGCGTGCACTGCCCGCAGGACTCGGCCATGTAAAAGCGCGCGATGCGACGCAGTACGCGGACCATGCAGGTCGTCTCGTCCATCACTATGACCGCGCCGGTGCCGAAGGACGACCCCGCCTTTTGCAGCGAGTCATAGTCCATCGTGCAGTCCATGATTATTTCAGCAGGCAGGATCTTCACCGATGATCCGCCGGGAATCACGGCCTTCAGTCTGCGCCCGCCAAGTACGCCGCCGCACAAGTGCAACAGGTCCTTGAAAGGAATGCCCATCGGCAATTCGAAATTACCCGGCTTTTCTACGTGGCCTGAGACTGAAAACTGCGCGGTGCCGCCGGAGCCTTCGGGCCCGAGGTCTGCGAACCATTTGGCGCCATTGCGGATGATTGCCGGCACGCAGCCAAGACTCTGCGTGTTATTGACGGTGGTCGGCAAACCGTACAAACCGAAATTAGCCGGGAATGGCGGCTTGAACCGTGGTTTGCCCTGCTTTCCTTCGAGCGATTCGAGCAGTCCGGTTTCTTCGCCGCAGATGTAGGCCCCCGCACCAATAAAGGTGTACAGGTCAAAATCGATACCAGACTTCCGGATGTTGTTGCCCAGCAGTCCAGCGGCATAGGCCTCCTCAAGCGCTGCCTCAAAGCGCGGCACCGGCTCGTCGATGAATTCGCCGCGAATGTAGTTGTAGGCAACGGTCGCGCCCATTGCGTAGGCGGCAATCGCCATACCTTCAATCAGGCAATGCGGGTTATGACGCAAGACTTCGCGGTCATGGCAGGTACCCGGCTCACTCTCGTCAGAGTTGCATACCAGGTATTTCTGACCCGGCACATCGCGCGGCATGAAACTCCATTTCAATCCGGTCGGAAATCCCGCACCGCCACGGCCTCGAAGACCACTTGCTTTCACTTCCTCGATAACTTCTTGCGGCGACATTTCGCCGGCAAGAATTTTGCGCCAGGCCTTGTAGCCGTCGTGCTTCTCATACGTCTTTAGCGACCATGACTCATCCGCGCCGAAGGTGTTGAAGCAGGCCAGATTGTGCTGAAGCCGGTTCATTCGAGGCCATCCAGAATCTCGTCCACCATCGCCGGCGTGAGATTTTCATGGTATTTGTGATCGACCATCATCATCGGGGCGCCACAACATGCCGCAAGACACTCTTCTTCCTTTTTCAGGAAAATGCGGCCATCTTCCGTGCTTGCTCCCAGCTTGATGCCGAGTTTTTTTTCAATGTGCTCGACAATGTCGTCTGCGCCACGCAGCATGCAGGACACGTTGGTACAGATTGCGACGTTGTGGCGGCCAACCGGCTGAGTTTGAAACATCGAATAAAAGGTAGCAACTTCGTAGACCTGGATGGTCGGCAGATCCATGTAGTCAGCGACACCGTTCAGTAGCTCCACGGTCAGGTAACCGTCGTTCTCGTGCTGAGCCGCATGCAGTGCGCCGATGACCGCCGAGCGATGCCTGCCTTCCGGAAAGCGCACGGTCCAGCGATCAATTTCCCCTCGGACGTGATCCGACAAGACTGCAGTGTCACTCATCTGTCGATCTCACCGAATACAACGTCCTGGGTGCCAATCACGGCAACGACATCCGCCAGCATGTGCCCTTCAACCATCTCCGACATGGCCGCCAGGTGTGCAAAACCGGCCGGACGTACCTTTACCCGATAGGGCTTGTTCGCGCCGTCAGAAATTATATAGACACCGAACTCGCCCTTGGGGTGTTCTATGGCGGCATACGCCTCCCCTTCCGGCACGCAATATCCTTCTGTAAAAAATTTGAAATGATGAATGAGCGATTCCATATCGTCCTTCATCTCAACCCGGGCCGGCGCAACAATTTTGTTGTCGTCGATCATGACCGGACCGGGATTTTTCCTGAGCCAATCGACACATTGTTGGATGATCCGGTTCGACTGGCGCATTTCCTCGACACGCACGAGATAGCGGTCGTAGCAATCGCCATTCGTTCCAACCGGGATATCAAAATCCATCTGGTCGTAGACTTCGTAGGGTTGTTTCTTGCGCAAGTCCCATGCGATGCCGGAGCCGCGCAACATCGGACCGGTAAAGCCAAGATTCAGCGCGCGTTCTGCCGACACGACGGCGATGTTGACGGTGCGCTGTTTCCAAATTCGGTTATCCGTCAGCAATGTTTCGTACTGATCGACGCATGACGGAAATTTTTTGCAAAAGGCGTCGATGAAATCGAGCAATGATCCTTCACGTATGGCGTTCAGCCGATCGACCTTTTTTTGACTGCTCCACTTCGACGCCTTGTATTTCGGCATGCTCTCCGGCAGATCCCGGAATACGCCACCTGGCCGATAGTACGTCGCGTGCATCCGCGTACCGGAGACTGCCTCATAACAGTCCATCAGATCTTCACGCTCGCGGAAGCAATACAGGAATATCGTCATCGCGCCGATATCCAGCCCGTGCGCACCAAGCCACATCAGGTGGTTCAGAATCCGCGTTATCTCGTCAAACATGACGCGGATGTACTGCGCACGCAGCGGCGGCTTTATGCCCAGGAGTTTTTCTATGGCCAGCACATAGCCGTGCTCGTTGCACATCATTGATACATAGTCGAGCCTGTCCATGTAACCGATGGTCTGGTTGTAGGGTTTGGACTCGGCAAGTTTCTCGGTGCCCCGATGCAGCAGTCCGACGTGCGGATCGGCCTTCTGAATGACTTCGCCGTCCATTTCGAGGACCAGTCGCAGGACACCGTGCGCAGCAGGATGCTGCGGCCCGAAGTTCATCGTGAAATTCTGAATCTCAGCCATCGTTTTCGCGGTCCTTCAGATCAGCCGAGTAACGGTTGTCGTCGCGGATAACCCGCGGCACCAGTGTGCGTGGCTCAATGCTCACAGGCTGATAGACGACCCGTCCCTTTTCTGCGTCGTAGGTAACCTCCACATTGCCTATCAGCGGAAAGTCCTTGCGAAACGGGTGGCCGATGAATCCGTAGTCCGTCAGGATGCGTCGCAAATCCGGGTGGCCCTCGAAAAGAATGCCGTACAGGTCGAACGCCTCGCGCTCGAACCAGTTGGCTGAATTCCACACCTCAACCAGCGATGGAATGATTGGCGGATTGCTGCTCCCCGTGAAGACCCTGAGTCGGAGCCGCGTGTTGTTTTGCAAAGACAGCAAATGATAGACAGCCGCGAAGCGGCGCGGGTCGAAGCTGTCGCTCTCGTCCAGAATAACCGGCAGCGGTTCCACGCCACGGCTGAAACCGCTGCCGGTAGCGCTCTCGGTAACCCATTCGTCCATGCCATAGGTGAGATAGTCGACGCCGCAGACATCGAGCAACTGCTCGAAGCCGAATTCAGCATCATCACGAAGCGCGGTCGCGACCGCGATCAGATCTTCTTTGCCAACCTCGTATGTCAGCTCACCACAGGTCGAATCGACGCGCGTGAGCTGCCCGGCAAAGCGAGCGGCCAGCCGAGCGGCTAATGTCTCGTGAGAGCTATTCATTATTTGTTCTTGATTACCTGGCGATCGTGCTCGTGCGTCGAATCTTCTTTTGCAGTTGTATCAGACCGTAGATAAGCGCTTCCGCCGTCGGCGGACAGCCCGGCACGTAAACGTCAACCGGAACAATCCGATCGCAACCTCGCACGACTGCATACGAATAGTGGTAGTAGCCGCCACCATTGGCGCAGGAGCCCATTGAGACTACCCAGCGCGGCTCCGCCATCTGGTCATAAACCTTCCTGAGCGCAGGCGCCATTTTGTTGACCAGCGTGCCGGCAACGATCATGACATCCGCCTGACGCGGACTCGGCCGGAAAATGATGCCAAAACGATCGAGATCGTAGCGGGCCGCGCCGGCATGCATCATTTCCACGGCACAGCAGGCAAGGCCAAAGGTCATCGGCCACATCGATCCCGTGCGTGCCCAGTTCATGACCGCGTCCGCACTGGCAACCATGAATCCTTTCTTTTGCAGACTCTGTCCGGCGTCGGCGGGCTCAGGTGCAAATTCCGCCGCAGGTTCAGCGGTCCTGGTCAATCCCATTCGAGCGCACCCTTCTTCCATTCATAAATAAAACCGACGACCAGCAGCGCCAGGAAGATTCCCATTGCAATTAATCCGAACAGGCCGATCGTGTCGAGCGATACAGCCCAGGGAAAGAGGAACGCGATTTCCAGATCGAAAATGATGAAAAGTATCGCCACCAGGTAGTAGCGAACGTCAAATTTCCCGCGCGAGTCTTCGAAGGGCTCAAAGCCACATTCGTACGGTGACAATTTCTGGTCGTCTTTCTGGCCGTGCCCGAGAGCGAATCCGAGGCCTAACAGAACCAGTCCGATCCCCGTGGCAACACCCAGGAAAATCAGGATCGGCAGGTATTCTTGCAGCATATCAATCGTTCGGCGTGTGTATGAATTGGCCCCCCAGCAGCACAGCATTGTATCAGCCAGCCAGAGATAGATAACAGTCCTAATGGGCTCTCCGGCAGCTATTTTTTATTGCCGCAGCCCGTCGGAGCCGCCGTTGCGGGGCTCAATCAGACAAGCCACAGGCGGCCTCCTTGTGCATGCACCCGGCGCGCTGCTGAAAAGGACGCTATCGCTCGCTGGGGCGAGCTCCTGCGAGACACATCCACAATTCCCGGGCGCCCGATTGGTTTGGTGCCGACGGCCGGACTCGAATTGCCGCTGCAGGCCCCACCAACATTGGGGTACACGCAATATCCGCTACGGTATCCCTAGTGGTATCCCGACACGTCAATCAATCGGAGTTGGCGGCAGATGACGAAAGCAATCGAGCAATTACTGAGGTAATTGGTGTTGATGAGGCCACGGTTCGCAGGGATGCAAATGCGGCGAATGCCGCACTTGGAGAGGCGGCTGCCGGCACTCAGGGAAGAGACCAAAAAACGACAGGGTAAACGTACTGATCTGAACATAGTTCCGGAACCGGTACAAAGTCCGAATAATATTTTCGATCAAATGCTCGATCCAGCAAATCTTGTGCTATAAATAGGCGAGCCTCAGAGGTGCGCGAACACCCCTGAGGCTCTAACCACAGCCAGCAACATAGGTGCTAGCGATGGCTCATTACATCGTAGCAAGAATTAAAGGCACGATTACTCTAACGGGTGGTCGTGCTTTTTTTTGTGCCTGCTGAAATCACTCAGGGCCAGGGATGGCCCACACCACATACTAGCTATAACTGCAAAATTCCCAGTACAGCAAAGACGACGCGCCGTCTTGCCAGGGCCCTAGCAGTGCGCGTAATGTGAATATCGATGGAATACTCA
This sequence comes from Gammaproteobacteria bacterium, assembly GCA_004357475.1. Lineage (GTDB taxonomy): Bacteria > Pseudomonadota > Gammaproteobacteria > Steroidobacterales > Woeseiaceae > SZUA-117. The sequence continues at coordinate 1,163 of SMWE01000042.1, read as the reverse complement.
GAACCTACCAATGAAGATGAAAGGGATAGGCGTAACCCACTCACATCAACCGCTTCTCCATTTAGTTTAGGGAATATTCAAAGTAACAGCTATCGGACAATGATCAGATAACTTGGGCCTTAGAGACACATCATCCTGGTAGACAACCTGCTCAAACGTATATGGCTTAATCCATCGCGCTGACAGCCGACCAAAAACAATGTGATCAATAAACAGATCGAACTGTCTCTCCCAGCAAAGCGGGTCCTCTCTCTTGGTAATACGTCGCAGGTCAGAATTATGGGGCTTGCCGTCGTCAATCATTGGCCAGAAATCTTCACCAACATCAAATCGCCTATTCCAATCGCCTAGAACGATAAATGGTGTTTCTTCCTCCGATCGGTCGTTAATCCAACCTTCCAATATTGGAACCTGATCATTGAGTTTGGTGCAGGCATCAGAGTTAGTAGAAAGCGGGTCAGAGAAACACCCAGATTTAAGGTGTACTGACAGCAAACGAATATCAGTTCCGCCAATTCGTACTGTTATGTCTGTGCCACGACGAAGAAACCCTGTGGTGTTGAGCGCCTCCAAATCAGGATTGTGGGTTACGTCAATACCGTTCCGGACAGCAAAGCCAGTTCTTTGGACACTGTTCCTGCCCGATGCAAAGACCTGGTAGACCGCTGGATCGAACACCCTTTCGATAGCGTTAACGCCATCCACTTCCTGCAAAGCTATGATGTCCGCATCCAGTACGGCGGCATAATCGGCAAGCCGATCATAATCGGCCTGCTCGCGGGGATTGGCGCCTGTGTTGTCGTCCTCATTGAGGAACTGGATATTCCAGGTCGCTACCTTGATTTCCCCTGCTATGGTTAGGGTCGGAAGAAGGAGAATCAGCAGTACTATTTTTCTCATTGGGATGCCCCGAGGTGGCCAAATATGATAATTGTAGACCACCACAACATCGCTGCTCAGAGGCGATTAACGTCCGCTTTCCGCTCCAAAGCGGACCTTAGGCTAATATCGGGGCTAACGACCGCTTTCGACCCAAAGCGGACGTTGGAAAATTTCCATATACGAATTTGATTTAGATGCTTGAAGAGCGCGGACTTTGAAGAGATCACTGAAAGAGTACGCTTTGGTTGCCGAAATTGTAGGCGCAATTGCCGTTGTAGTAT
>SMWE01000041.1 GCA_004357475.1 Gammaproteobacteria bacterium | reverse complement strand
CCAGGTATCGCGAAAAAGTGCCAATGCTGATTCCAAAGTTTGCTAAGGGGCACGATACCGTCAAAGGTTCGGCATCTACGCCACAATCGCCAGATTGATTTAAACTGTTTTCCGGGGCGGCGATCTGTGTGAACCCGCCCCGTATTGCCCGCCACCTGCTCACTCAACCCACGGAATCGCCTCACCCTCCGCCGACGCGTACTTCCTATTTCTGCTGCGTCGTGAGCTCTGTCAATGTCGCTTTTTGCGCGATACGGTGGTAATGGTTTTTCTCGAGGTCGGCGAAATGTTCACGCTCGGTGCCACACCACTGAACATCGACGGCGACAGAGCCATTGTAGTCGCCGAGCCCGAATAACACCCTTCTATCGCCCTGTGCCGCGAATCCGTTAGCCGACGAAACTTCGCGATACTGCGCGGGCATGCCGGACTCGGCTGGAAAACTTAACCAGACGCGTGTTCCCGTCGCATCTCTGTTGCATTGGATTGAGTTGCCGACGAATTCGAGTCCTAACCAGGACTTAGTCGCGCTGTCATTTCTGTACAGCGAGACAGGGTCGAACTGATGCGTGACCAATACATCGAGGTCACCATCATTGTCGAAGTCTGCCAGCGCAATTCCCCTGGAGTTGCTGCCCTCATCCCAGCCGACATCGGCGGCAACATCGGAAAAGTGATCGCCACGATTCAAGTAAACTCGGTCCAGCTCATCGGGAAAAATACAGCGGCCGCGCAGGTCCGCCCAACGATCCGCAAATCCATGCATATCCGGCGGCGTTAGCGCGATCTTGTCGTTCCAGTACCAGTAATCCGGACATCCTTCGTATTGATTATCGTAACTGTCGTCCACCATTCCGTTCGCTTGCAGGATATCCACACGACCGTCCCGGTCAATGTCTCCTACCGCGCCTCCCCAACCGAACCGATGCTCATTTAACGCGTTGAGTGCGCTTGCCTTATCTTGCAGTGCGTCCGCGTTTCCGGTTCCCAGCGTGCCATCGTTAAGCCACAACAAGCTTCCCTCCGGCTGCAACACATGATGGACATTCGACACATAGATATCCGGGTGACCGTTGCCATCAATGTCGGCAATCGATACATTCATGCCTTTATAGGTATCTCGCCCGAGCTCGCCAACGAAATTTCCCCGAACTTCGTGAAATTCCTCGCCGCTACGGTTCAGGTAAAGCTGGTCCGGTCCGAAGTCGTTGGCCAGGTAGAGGTCGGTCCAACCGTCATCATTCAGATCCGCGGCACCTATTGCGATAGTCCAACGACGGCCGGCGAGTCCCCAACTATCGTTATCAGCTTCTTCAAAAACATCGCCCCGATTCAGATAAAGGCGATTTACGCCGCCATTCGCCGCGTCGTGCCAGGTCCGGTGCATGATATTGAACATGCGCCGGTCACCCTCATACTCAGGCTCAGGCAAATTGAATATATTTAGCGGTGTCTTTTTGTCATACCCGGAAAGAAACGGATCGACCGAATTGCCAATCAGCACATCGAGCAGTCCGTCGCGATTCACGTCGATCGCAATTGCGCTCTGGCTTACCGTATAGGGACGAAGTGTCGATGATTCACCGACATCGACAAATTGCAGAAAGCCATCCTCCATCAACCGATTCTGCAACAATCGCGTGAAACCGTAGCTTACCTGTAGCAGCAGGTCCTGATCACCATCATTGTCGTAATCCAGAAACAAGGCGCCAGATGGAAGACCCAGCTGCAACGGATTAGCAAGAAAATTGTCGAGCGCGGCGATCGGGTGGCGATTGAAGCGAAAGTCGCCAGCATTGAGATAAAGGGAAGCACGGGCGCTCTCGTCCTTGAGTGGGTACGTCAGAAAAATGTCGAGCGCACCATCATTATCGACGTCAGCAACGGCTACCGCGTCGCCGATAGACATTAACCACTTGGCGATGTGAGCAATGCCGGGATCAACTTGATTCAAAATGTCGCTGGGCTCCGCACCTAACCCGCTTTCTTCATTTTCAATGAGTGTAAAATAAAAATCCGCACCACCGGATTTTCCCGTTCCGCCCACGAAATTATGCGTCAACACAGCCATGCCGCCAATTGCAACCACAACGATCGTGCTGCGCATCGCCGCATTGAAACGCGGTAACCAACTGTTTGGCGACTCCCGCAAAGCGATTGCCATTTTCCACACGAACATCAGGGTGTAGACCACGAACGCGGCCTTGAACACGGCGGCAAAACTGCCGTACTGCTGGAATAGCAAGTCAAAAACACAAATTCCAAAAGACATGGCGATTTGAGCTCGCGCCGATTTCGGCGACGTTGCCGGATCTGTGATCATGAAAAATGCGAACAGATAAAAAGCTGTTGAAGTTAAGGTTCCGAAGAAGAGCGTCTCGGGCGGTACATGCCAGCGCGTGAGCCAGGCACGTATTGCCAGGTTAATCGTGTAGAAGATAAGAAATGAAATAATGAGCGGCGCGCGTCGAATCTTGAGCGCGAACGTCAAAACCGCAGCGGTTACGATAAATATCGTGACGGCCGGATAGCCTCCCCACTGGTACGCGGGCGCCGGACTGATCATCTCCTGGCCGAGCCAGATCGCGAGCACAAGTCCAAACAGTGATGGATTGTAGACGTGACGACCATTAACCGTAAAAAGATACTTGGAGGCCACCGCCAGAAATGGCGGAACAAGCGGCAGCCAAAGGCCATGCGAATAGTTGACCAGGATCGCCAGTGACAAGCCGGTTATTGCAGCACTCAGTGGGAATAGCCACTGACCCTTGATCAGTTTGTACAGCAGAATGTCGAGGGCACAGGTAACGGAGACAACAATCAGGATCTGAAGCGGACTGCGATTGAAACCGAGCACAGTTATGCCGAGCGCCAGGTAGATCGCAAGCAAAGCCAATACTTTCAGTCGCGGGTCCGCCGCCGTCGGAAACCCGGAAAGGCTTTTCAGGTTTGAGAAACTCATACCGTTCCCATTTCTATGTAGTACGTGCGGTCATCGAGATTTGCAGCAAACTCCGCGTCCTCAGGATAATAAATAAGGAATAAACGGCCGCCAGCTTTTATGCTGCGGTATTCGTTGAGCACCTCGCATAGCGAGTCTTGTTCATGCAGGCCAGCAATAAGAAAATGATATTCGCGATTTCGCTGTTCACGATACACGGTGCGCAGCAACGTAGCAAAAATGTCCGCGCGATTGTTTTCCGTCGCAATTAGTGAGAGGTAAAGGTAAGGAATTTTTTCTCCCGCCGCCGGCAACGCGTGCAATGACGAGAAGCGTGCTGCGATATTGAAAAATGGTTTGACCCTGCGAAGTGATCCTGAGTATCGCTCCACGTGCGTTTGCCGAAATTCCGATTGGTCCCAGGTAGCGACGCACCCCGCGACCCGGTCGCCTCGATAAGCGATGTAGAAATTTTCCGGCTTCAATCCGAGCAAGCGCGATGAGCCAAGGTCGCTATGCCGGTAGCAGGGCGCCAATTGCTTTTTTGCATGTTCTCTTTGCAGAAACTCGAACACCTGCGGCATGTCTGAAATTGTTCCTCTCAGTATCGTTACACCTTCGCACAACAGCTCCGGTTTTTGGCGATCAAGTTGTATGGCCGGCGTTAGAATCCGGCCCCGATCTTCGTAGATTGGCAAGCCTGCGCGCGCGGTAGTGAGCGCAGAAATAGCTTCATCATTACCATCCAGGATGACGGAGAAATACAGCCGTATCTGGTCGGCGGAATGTAACTCTCGCAGATAGGCGTAGCCACGGGCGAGCAAGGTACGTTTTCGCACGGCTTTGTCGCCACGCAAATCCGACAGATAGCCAATCCGTGTTTCAACACCGTTAACAAATAGTCTCTTGCTATGACGCGCGCCAAGCCCAACGATGCGCCCGCTCTTGCTGTCGACACATTTTATGATCTGGGATTGATCACCCTGCACGCCACAGCCAAGAAAATAGTCGGGCTCACGTCTAAAGCTGAGCGCCATGTCGCCCTGCATCGGGTCGCTGGCCATTCTGCGCCGGAGTTCTGCGTCGTCAGAACTGTCGGCAAGTGATACCTGGTATCGGGCGGCCATCGATTAAAGGGCCATGGCCTTGCCAAAGCGCTCGCCCCAGGTCGCACTCGCAAGCGCAGCCGGTTTGATGTCGCCAAGACGTTGGCCGGATTGAATGCAGATACTATTGTAGAGACCGAGTGGATTAGCAATTCGATAGGGCTCGACGGGTGGTAACTGTCCTAGTTCCCGGGCATAACGATATTGAGGGTTATCCATCAGTTTGTCGTCCGCAATCCTGGCTGCAGTTTGCCCTTGATCAGCATTGACGATTGCCTCGTCGAGCATCAATAAATAAGCTGGCCGTGGTTTCGCGAGCGGCACCAAAAAACCAACTCCTGGAATATCGCTCAATGCCAATTCTACAAATTCTTCCGTCAACTTTTCTCCACAGAGATCCGAGCCACCGCCGTCTCGCCCGATGAACTCGAGGCATGGGCTTGCTTCATACCAACCAGCTACCAGCACGCGGTCGCCGAGCCGGTATCGGTACAGACCCGCTTCGGTCGTCAGCAATACATTGTAGGTCTGCCCGGTCTCTAGCTCCCACGGGACAAATATTTCACCGCTCTCAGCCTCGAATTCGTAAAAAGCGCTATCGATCGTGAGTACGGCCTCACAAGCGTCCGCCAATGGCACAGTAACAACCCCCTCGGTCGCGAGCAGGCCTTTCCCCTGAATGCTCGTTCCCGGAAAACGCTCAGCGATTTCATCTGCGTATCGACGGCTGGATGCAGAAGACCAACAACTAATCGTGTTGAGCATCGGCCAGAGATGCTGCCACTGGATCGGTTTTTCAGAAAGAATCTCGCGTAGTTCCGCGGCTCGGTTCGGAGCGAGTTTTTTGGCGATCAGCTCAGCATTGTCGAGTATCGCGTCCAACAGTTGCAGAAAGAAAGTTGGGCTCCACACTGAGACAAAGCTTAGCTCCCGGCACCCCAAGAGGTGACAAAGCGTTTCCAATTGCCACTCGCGAAATGATTGGATCGACGCAACGGATGCCGGCACGGCCAACGTGTGATCGATGGACTGCGCGAGGTCCGTACCGAAATAGGCAGCATCGTTGGTAATTCCAATCGGTATGCCGCCAGTCGTCCTTGACTGCTGGCGCGTCGCAGGACTGATCGCCCAGTATGCTTGGCCGTCGCAAATTCCTGGCCGCGACATGACAAGATCGTCCAGCCATGGCAACACGGCGCGGCGTATGGCTTTGAGTGCCGCATCAGTGAACGGCAAAAACTTGCTGCCACCGGTAGAGCCGCCCGTCGTTTCAAACAGCCGCACATCATCAGCAACTAAGACCTTCTTCTCGCCGGCCATCATCCTGTCGATATCGGCGCGAAAGTCGTTGTAATCGTGCAGCGGCACTCTTCGCTGATAATCTTCTATCGTACGTATGCTGTGAAAACCATATCGTTTGCCAAACTCACAATCGCGATTTCGGTCGATGATTTGCCGCAGCAGCTGCGCCTGCATCTCTTCCGGCTTCTTTAGCGCTTCGACTAAAGTGTCGCGCTGTCCGGCGACACCCGATCGAATGTTACTCCATCCCGACACGAGTCCATTCCTTCTAAAAATGCCGTGCGCGACACGAAGCGCATATTTTTTTCGCAAAGCTCCGTTAGGCAAACCAGTTCATCACCCGATGCATACCCCGGATTGGCCTCCAGAAAGAAAGCGACGTGCGGCTTTGCTTTGACTTTATTACTTAGTTCGGCCCATTCCGCGCGAAGGTGGCCTTTGGACTGCGGAAAATGTAACACGCCGGCAGCCGGCAGATACGCATCACCAAATTTTTCTGTCGCGAGCTGGTCGGCGATCTCCTGTAATTTTGGCGGCGTCTTCTCTTTATAGTTTGGATAGAACTTGCGTGTGAAAGCAGGCAGAAGGCGGTATGTTCGATGACCTTTGACAACCAGAAACCAGTAAAGCGGTATATCGGGGTGCTGCTTTTTTATTTGCCCGGCAAAATAGCACCAGGCATCGGTAAGTTGATGTTCGCCCCAATGCTGATGCCGGATGATGGTATCGCCAGAGAAAATCGCTACCGCGGGGCCATCGTCAGTCTCAAAATAAATGACCTCCAGCGTCGAAAACCCCTGGAGGTTTCCGTCATTGTCCCGCAAAAGGATGATGACCGTCTTGCTTTCCAGGTCGTGAAGAAACTGCTGCAGGCGTACAGCATCAAAATACTGCTCGAACAACTCGAACATGCTCTTGCGAAGAGCACCATCGAGCGTGTCAAAATCATGATAGCTAGCGCTGAGTTTGCCCATACAACCAATGTCTAGAGAAAAAAACCAGGTACATAATTAATGCGATCACACAAACCGCCGTTGCGATCATTACTCCGCCATGCCCCGAATCGCCGGATACGAAGTACACGGTTGCTCCCGGATCGGTGGCATAGTTAAGCATATACCATGCGAACACAGCTTCCGGAATGAACATGGCCGTCGCGACAGCCAAATATCCTGCGTAAAGCCTGCCTGAGTCCCGAAACAAGGGCATTGTGACTACCAGCATCAGAACAAACATGAATACGTCATGACCGATTCCTATCCACGGATGCCAATTACTCATGACATACATCATGAACAGCTCGACAACGCCACGCAAAAGCATACTCACAAGAAGGATCGTGCATGCGCGGCGCGCAGCCGGCGGCATCCGAGTGTCCATCAGCAGTAAGCCGGGCAAAAAATACCAAAATAGTATCGCGCACCCGAGCCAGGCGAGTTTTACGAAAGCAATCTGGCCACCAGGCAGGGCTCCGCTGTTTTGCATTAAGTAAAATGCGGCGGCTACCAGTACAAGACCACCAATAACGATGCCGAATCCGACCCGTAATTGATTGTCAGATAACAATTTGGACATCGTACGCCTCGGCCTCGCCGGCCGGCTGGCTGCCGGTTGCAAGAGACCGGCGCCAGCGTCTGATGTGAGGGAGCAACACATCCTGTTCGATGATGCGAAAGCTTCGTTCCTCATGTTTGGCCAAATTAAGATGCTGCCGCTTCAGGGTACTGACGTCCTGAGCGATGATGCGATGCGAAAGTGGCTCGAAGAAGAGGCGAATGAGTGGTCCCCATATTCCGTAGCGAAAACTGATCACCGTATAAACGTCCGTTAGCTGATCGTTCACGGCTGTGCAGAAAGAGGTAACTATGTATCGCTTGTTCTCGGCAAAGCGGTAGTCGACGCGAGTTGTCGATGGAGCGATGTATCGATCGGTATGCTGCATTTCACCCCGTGCGGGGGTCAACAGAGACCAGACCAGGCTTTTTTCTCGTGGTTCATCGAAATACCGGGCGACAGCCCCGTCATCGAGTGGTTGTATACTGCAGCGAACTTCGCGGTTGGTCGGCGTTCGAAACCAGTGCCGGTGGACAATCGTCGCGTGGGGGCAGTCGAGAAAGTTCTCGAGACACGATTCAACCGGCGCCTCAAAACGATTGTACATTCTGAAAGAAGTCCAGCCCGGCTCACCCAAATGAGCAAAGGCGGGCGGCAGTTCCTGCACCGGATCGGGCTCCAGGCACACCCAGATGTAACCATCCTGTTCGACACATTTGAATGCCGGTATGCTGGCGTCCGGCAGGCAGGAATCGCTTCCTGGCACAGCTGGCATTCGTACGGCCTTGCCCGATTTGTCGTAGCACCAGCCGTGATATGGACACTCTAATGCGTTTCGGTTGACTCGCCCGCCAGCAAGCGGCATGCCACGGTGTGCACATCGGTCCTCAAGGGCTGCCGGGTCGCCATCCTCGGTGCGAAAAAGTACCAGGTTGCGCGACAAAACTTGTACCGCCAGTGGGTGCCGGCGGATACTTGCTGATGGACAGGCTATGTACCAGTAGTTTGTCAACATAGGTCTTTTCAGCGATCCTTAATCACGTCGGATAAACGGGAAGCATACAAAATGTGGTTCGCAAGTTCCGATAGACTCCGTGCATCATTAATTCCTGGCGAAATATTCTATTGAGAGCGGAACGGGCGATAAGAGAGTGGATAGACTGCTCCGTGAATGCAAGCAATTCTACGGCTCCTGATTCATTGCGTCGAGATTCATCGCGACCGTGTGGTCCCGCCTCGTGAATGGCTGGCCGGACCAGCAACGATGCTGGCACTATCTGAAACTCTTATCGCTGCTCTCAGTTCAGTTCTTGCTTATCTATGGCGGCGCGAATTTGCTCAGCGCGCACCGAAGTGATGTGCATCAGATCTATTTTGAATGGGAGTTGGCCGTACCGCTGCTGCCATCAATGGTCTGGATTTACGCCTCGATAGTTCCGTTGATGTTATCGCCGCTGCTCTGTCTGGATATCAGTCAGCAAAATTATTTGGCTAAACAGATGGCACTGGTTATGTTAATAGCCGGCGCGGTGTTTCTGGTGTTTCCGGGGAAAGTCGGATATGAATCGGTCGCAGATCTGCCCAGAGCCATTGCGGCGATCCGTTCAATAGACCTGCCATACAACGTTTTTCCCTCGCTTCATGTCGCGTTGAGTTCGATCATCATGCTGCATCTGTACCGGACATTCGATTCGCGCGGCAGAGTCTTTTTGGCGATCTGGCTGGTTGCCTTGATTGCCTCAGTGTTGTTCACCCATCAACATCACATAGCTGACGTGCTTGGGGGTCTTGCGTTGGCCTGGCTATGTTACCGGCTTGTTCCTTTGGAACGGTGTCGGTAATTATTATGCGGTAGCGGATTTCTTGCGTACGCGTCCAATTATCCACATCAGGAGCAGACCGACAAACACACCACCAACCCCCATAATTTTGTTCATGCGATTCGCGGTGTTCAGAAGCGGGTTGTCGAACAGGTTGCTGGAGAAATGCAGCGCGATAACCAGCCACTCTCCGTCTTTCTTCTGCAGCGTGGTGCTCCAGTTCGCATTGAGTTTGATCTCAAGACCCCTGGCGAGCAGATAGCGGTCGACCGTGGTACCGTAGGCAACCGCTGTGTCCCCGTGGAAGACGGCTGGCGCGCCGACTTCAGCGACGGTGCTGAACTCGTCGACGATGGCGGCGGCCCCTTCCATCATGCGTTTGTAATAGGCTGCGGCTTCTTCCGGTCCCTGAGTCACGGTGGCATCGTGGTACGTAATGATGACGGCGTCATCCATGTTACCAAGCGCAGAGCTTAAATCACGATCATTCAGGGCCTGTTCGATATTCTTGAGGATGACGAGCATTGCCTGGCGATCGGCTTCGTGCGGGTCATCCTGTGCGAAGCTTGGCGCGGCCAAAAAACCAAGCAACAGGCAGATAGTAAGCGGTAGGTTCTTCATGATGCCCCCCGGATTATTATTCAGAAGTCCGTCTTTCGCCCTTGATGCTATTTCTTGTCGGAGGCTGCGAAGACATAGGCGAACAGGCGATACAGCAGCGAACTTATTTGCGAGCCCCGAAAAAAATGATCCGCGCCTAACACTGGATAAACCGCACCAGGCAACCACAATGCGTCGGGCAAAAGCACCATACCATCATTGGGGCCGAGATGTTTAAGCATCAGGAACCGCGTCTGCATCGATTTTTCGACGTGGCTTGTCAGTGGCGAACCGACGACATTAACGATCCGCAAGTGCTCTGGCATATGCACGGTCTCCTGGAGGCGCGGGTTGGCGGTGCCGAATTCGCAAAATGAATGGTAATCCATGCGAATAACTTTGCAAAAAGCACGCGTCTTTATGCGCCGGAGACGGCTTCTCGTCATTAAGTCAACCAGTTGGCATCCGATCGGCAACCCGCCGACGTTGAACCAGGTAGTGATTCTCTCGAGAGGGATATCGTCGCTGCGTTGTTGCAACAAACAGCGCCACGCGGTCGCCCCCTTGCTTAGGGTCAAAAGCCAGATTTCACCATCCTTCACATCCTGTAGTGCTTTGCGAATGATGGGTATGTCGTCATCAAGACCACCCCTGCTCACAGTCGGCACGACATGAGCATCGATTCCGCAAGCTCTGGCGACACTTGCAATGTGTGCACCATCACCGCCAACCTCGGGATGCTCTTCATAAAACAACGCAGGAAGAATCAACATCGTAATACGCTTGTTCACGGTTCCGCCTATCGCCTGTCGATCGATAGCTTCAACAAAGTTTTTATTATCTTTAGCGGCGCGAACAGCCTGGTGAAAGGCCATCGTGGCCAGATCGACGTCGTGGTCACGGGTAATCATGGTTAATTCGCTTGCTGTCGGTATGCGGCCCTCGAAGTTGTCAACGAATGGCTGGGCCTTACGCGCCAACTGCACTTCATCAATAGGCGGCGCAATGTAAATTCGACCCACTAGCGAATCTTCTTTTGGATTTATCGAAT
>SMWE01000040.1 GCA_004357475.1 Gammaproteobacteria bacterium | reverse complement strand
GTGGCCGCCGGTCTGTTTGCTCATAAAATGATCCCTCGAAATAAGCGCCGTACTTTAATGCAAAATAGCCATAACTGGCAGTAGGGCATACAATTTTGGCACCATTGGCCGCATCGATACTGTGACGTGAATCTTGCACCGACATGACCCTATTACAGGAAGCCGTTATTTACCTCATTGCCGCCCTGATCGCGGTACCCATCAGCAGGAAACTGGGATTCGGATCGGTCCTCGGCTACCTGGCGGCCGGCATCATCATTGGCCCGTTTGGACTGGGCTTCATAAAAGATGCCGAACACATCCTGCATTTCGCCGAATTGGGTGTCGTATTTCTGCTCTTCGTCATCGGCCTCGAACTGCAGCCGTCCCGTCTGTGGGTGCTGCGGCGAATGGTGTTCGGCCTGGGCAGCGCCCAGCTCATTATCAGCGCGGGCGCGATTGCAGCCATCGGATTATTGTTCGGGCTTGCTCTCACTGAGGCTGTGCTGGTCGGTTTCATACTTGCCTTGTCCTCTACCGCGTTCGTACTGCAGTTGCTCGCCGAAAAAAAGGAACTGACGACCACGCATGGTCGCGCCGCATTTACCATACTGCTGTTTCAGGACCTTGCCGTCATTCCGTTAATCGCGATTCTTCCAATGTTTGGTGCTGCTGCCGGCCAGGGCTTTGAGTTCCGTGGCCTTGCCATTGCCGTGGCAATGATCGGCGGCTTGATTATCGGCGGCCATTACCTGTTGCGACCGGTCTTAAGAATTGCGGCACGCACTCAAATACCTGAAATCTTTACCGCTACCGCGCTGCTGGTCGTCATTGGCGCCGCGCTGCTGATGCAGGCGGCGGGAATGTCGATGGTGCTCGGAGCGTTCATTGCCGGCATGCTGCTGGCGGATTCAGAATATCGGCATGAACTTGAAGCGGACATCGCACCCTTCAAGGGGATGTTGCTTGGCCTGTTCTTTATTGCGGTCGGTATGTCGGTCAATCTCGGACTATTGGTACAGCACCCGGGTACGATCATGCTGATCGTCATCTGCCTGATGGTCGTCAAGGCGGCAGTTCTGTTTCCGCTGGCCAGGTTATTTGGCATTTGTGACATCAAAGGTGCCTCCAGCCTGGCTGCGGTGCTGTCTCAGGGTGGTGAATTTGCCTTTGTACTTTTTGCCATTGCTGCCCGTCATCAAATCATACAGACAGATGTGATCGATCAACTGATCCTCGCCGTCGCCGTGTCAATGTTGTTGACGCCAGTTGTTTATTTGCTCAACCAACAAATCGTTTCGCGAATGGAGAAAGATGAAGAGCCCGGATACGACCAGATGGAGGGTCAGCAGCATGCCGTCATCATCGCCGGATTCGGCCGCTTCGGCCAGATCGTCGGCCGTCTGCTGGCGATCGTCGGTCGGCCGTTTACCGCGCTCGAGATTGACGCATCCCAGGTCGACGTCGTCCGCAAGTACGGGAACATCGTGTACTACGGTGATGCGTCAAAACTGGACCTCCTTCGCGCAGCCGGCGCAGAACATGCCAGGCTTTTCGTGCTGGCGATCGACGATATTGAAGCATCGATCAAGACGGCGCAGACCGTAACCAGGCATTTCCCGGATTTGACCATCGTTGCGCGCGCCAGGAACCGCCGCCATGAATACCATCTAATGGACCTTGGCATAAAGCACATATTTCGTGAGACGCTTTTATCCAGCCTCGCGATGACCGAGCAGGTGCTGTTTGATCTTGGTTTCGAAGAACAGGAAGTCCACCGGCTGATCACGACATTTCGTGAAAAAGATGCTCAGCTAATCCGCGAGCAACATGCCGTGCAACACGATGAAGAACAGCTTATTCAGACGGCGCGCGACACTGCACGCGAGCTTGAATTACTGCTCAGGAGCGATCTGAAGCAATAGGGAAGGGTGATGAACGACAAAACCGTTGGTGGTGTTCACTGGAGTTTCTGGGCAATCGGTGCGGTCGCGCTGATCTGGAATGTATTGGGCAGTGTAAATTTCTTAGTGCAGATGAATGCAGACATGGTCGCTGCAATGCCCGAGACGGCTCGTGCGATCATCGGAGGTCGACCCGCATGGGCCACCGGCGGTTTTGCGATTGCCGTTTTCGGTGGCGCGGTTGGCGGCCTTCTGCTTCTGTTCAGGAAGTCGGCTGCGTATTATTTGTTTATCGCATCATTACTCGGCACGATTGTGACAATGATCCATACAATTCGCATCGCCAGTTCGACCATCGACTTCAGCCTCTTCGAGATCGTTGTGATGATTCTGATGCCGCTGGTGGTGGCAGCGTTTTTGATCTGGTATTCGAAGCAGGCGGGGAGCAAGGGTTGGATCAGCTAGGAACAATTGGTAAGTAATTAATCATGAATCGCGGCTTGTGGCCCAGAGCGGCTGTTAATTTTCAGAGTATCCAACGATTCGAGCCACCGCTTCACCCCAGTAGCGGAATTTGGGCTGTTAGGATGGTGCGCGGTCGATGCGACTCAAAGCAGACATACATAATACTGACGCTTTCTGATGACGCAGTTTCATCAACTAAGCAATTAACCAACCGCGATTAGCGAGGATCATTATGAGGGGGATATTTGTTGCAGGGCTCATTTTGGTTGTCTTCCAGTTTGCCGCCGGCTGCGAAAAGCGACAGGAGGAGGCTCAGGTTCAAACGCCAGCGAAGAAACCCAATATCCTGCTCATTGTTGCCGACGACATGGGTTACTCGGATATCGGCGCTTTTGGCGGCGAGATTGCCACGCCCACGCTGGATAGACTGGCCAACGAAGCGCTGCGGCTATCCAACTTCCATGTATTGCCCAGCTGCTCGCCGACACGATCAGTGCTGCTGTCCGGGGTGGACAACCATCTGGCGGGTAGCGGCACGATGGGAGAGTTCCTGACGCCGGAAATGGAGGGCTACCCGGGATACGCCGGGTATTTGAACTTCGAGGTCGCCGCCCTGCCAGAGCTGTTGAGAGCTGGCGGCTACCATACGTATATGACCGGTAAATGGCACCTCGGCGATGAACCGGAAACGCGGCCTCATGCCCGGGGTTTCGAGGAGACTTTTGCGCTCATGCCCGGCGGAGGCAGCCATTGGAATGACCGCAGGCCGTTGTCGCCGCCACAAATAATGTATTACATGCGTAACGGCGAACCGGTGGAATCGCTACCGGACGACTTCTATTCAACAAAGTACTACACAGACACCCTGTTGGAATTTCTTGAGGACGATCGTGGTGATGGCAGCCCGTTTTTTGCCTACCTTTCCTATACAGCAGTGCACGATCCGCTTCATGCACCAAAGGAATACATCGATAAGTACCGTGGGACATACGATTCGGGTTGGGACGACCTACGTCAAAAGCGACTCCAAGCACTAAAGGACCTTGGTATTGTTCCAGCCGCCGCCGAGCCGTATCCGCGTATTGCCTCGGTCAAAGCCTGGTCCGAAATGCCGAAGGACGAGCAAGAGAACGCAGCGCGCGACATGGAGGTATACGCGGCAATGCTGGACTACATGGATGAGCAGATCCTGAGAGTTTTCGACTACCTGAAGGAGATTGGCGAATACGACAACACCATGATCCTCTTTTTCTCGGACAACGGGGCCAACGGCGCACTTCCGATGGCATACCCCGGTCAAACAGAGGAATTTCTAAACTCATTCGATAATAGTCTGGACAATCGTGGCTTGGTCAATTCCTACATCGAAATGGGACCGGGTTGGGCACAGGCAAGCATGTCCCCAAGTCGGATGTTCAAGGCATTCACGAGCGAGGGAGGGATCAGGTCTCCATTGATCGTCAAGCTACCGGGCACAATGAGTAATGCAGGATCAATGTCGAATGAATTCGTCCATGTTCGCGACATCATGCCAACGATTCTCGATATTGCCAATGTTTCTCGTACCAGGGAGTTCGACGGTCGTGCAGTGCATCCTATGTAGGGTCAGTCCGTGTTGGAATTTTTCTCCGGCGAGGCAAAAACACCATATGCCGGTGCTGCACAGGTCGGCTACGAGCTTTTCGGCCTCAAGGCCTTTATCGACGGCAACTGGAAAATCCTCTGGATGCCGCCACCGTTTGCCAGTGATGAATGGGAGTTATACAACCTTGCGGAAGATCCTGCGGAGATTTACGACTTAAGCAGCAAGTACCCGGAAAGGGTCGGCGAAATGGTCAAGAGGTGGGAGCAGTATAAGGAAAACAACTCGGTGCTCGATGTTGCCCTCGATCTGTCACGAGGTATTTAGTGGGTAGGACAAATCCACACAGGATAGCCTTTTAGGATGCACCGATTTTGACGCTTGAATCCTGAAATTAAGCTGATTTTCGCTGTTGACCGGCTGTTAACGGCCTGTCAAACATCGTCTGACCGGATGGCGCTTGCCCAATAGAATTCTGACAATTGCGTTTACCACTCGTCATCGTCCTCCCATTCCTTCAGTTTGCTCTTGTCGACCTCGCGCCACTGCTGCTCGCTTTTCCTGGCATGGGCGACCACTTTCGCCAGCGCCCAGGCAATGATGAACACCACAATCAGTACAACCGGCCAGAATCCATCCGACATGCGAGACCCTCGAATCGAGTGCGCGATACAAGATAACCCAAATTAATGGATGGTGAAGAATCCCGCGTAGAGATAGAATCAGGCAATGGCGACAGTTCCACAAAGTCACACCCCCGAAGGCCTCAGGTTCGGGCCGCGCAGAAAATCGTTTGATATCGAAGCGGCGCTGGCGACCGACTGGCACGGCGGCAGCGCCTTCCGGACAGCGTGGTTTAACGGCATGTCCATGCTTTTTCCGCTGGGTGAGAAGTTCTTCATAGATAGCGTCCGTCATTTCGCCGACGACATAGAAGATCCCAGGCTGCTGGAAGAAATCTCTGCGTTCCAGGCACAGGAAGCGACACACCGTCGTCAGCACCAGCGCTACAACGAAATTCTGTGCGAGTTACGTGGCTACGACCTGGATCGAATCGAGCGTAACGAGCGTGAAAGAATCGACTGGGCATACCGCGAGCTGACGGCTCGCAGGCGGCTGGCTGGCACGACGGCCAGCGAGCACCTGACCGCCATACTCGCCGATGAGATGCTGACCCGAAACACACCGATGGAAGGCGCCGATCCGACCATCGCCAACCTGTGGCTATGGCACGGCATCGAGGAAACCGAGCACAAGGCCGTAGCATTTGATGTGCATGTCGCCGTCGGAGGAACGGTCAGGGAAAGGCGGCATGCCCTGATTCTCAACACCTTCTTTTTTCTGAAGGATACGATGCGCAACCTCTGCATCATGCTGCAGAAAGACGGCAAGCTGTGGAGCCTTCGTGAATGGACCAGCGGCTTCAACTACCTGTTTATCAAGCCAGGCATATTACGCCGCGTCTTCATACCCTGGCTGCGGTTTTTGCGGAAGGACTTTCATCCCTGGCAGCATGACAATCGCTATCTGGTCGATGCCTGGGAACAACAACAGACTTCGTCAGACAATTCGGCCACGGACCACGGCTGAAATCATCATCGTTGACTTTCGAGACTGTCCAGCTAGCATGGCGCCCGACAGTCAAACCAGGCCATGCCTGGAATCGAGCCACTCATGAAAACCACAATTCCTGCAATTTTGTTCACCCTTGTGGTCAGGCTCGTCTGTGCCTTTCTTGGTATCGCCGGCAGTTTAAATACTGCAGCTCCGCTGCGTCCTGACACGCACACCTAGCCGATATTTCCTCTTGTTCTCGAGTTCCGGCGCGGTGCTTCCGGAATCCCTCGCTGTACCTGGCTAATTCGTGCCTGTACGGTGATAAAAATAGAATTAATTTGATATGCCTATCGAAATTACTAAACCAGACAGAACTTATTGGCAACGCGCACGCGCGTTTGTCCACGAGTCAATAAGCGACAACGAGACCGACTTTACCGTCGGGCCGATTGGCCGTGCGCTCGGCCTGCTTGCAATCCCGATGATGCTCGAGATGGCAATGGAAGCCGTGTTCGCAGTGGTCGACATCGCCTTTGTATCCCGCCTCGGCACCAACGCGATTGCCGCCGTCGGTCTGACGGAGGCACTGGTCACCGTGCTTTACGCCGTCGCCATAGGTCTTGGTATGGGTGTCACGGCAATGGTGTCACGTCGCATCGGCGCGCAGGACCGGGACGCGGCCGCACAGGTCACCGGGCAGGCAATCTGGGTCGGCGGCGCCTGTGCCACTGTCATCAGCGTCTGCGGCGTAATTTACGCTGCAGATCTGCTGCGCATGATGGGCGCCAGCGAGGATGTCATAGCAGAGGGCCAGGGCTTCATGGCGATGCTGCTCGGTGGGTCAGCCAGCATTCTTTACCTGTGTTTGCTGAATGCGGCGTTCCGCGGAGCCGGCGATGCGCCCGTCGCCTTGCGTTCTCTCGCAATCGCAAACGCGATCAATATTGGATTGGATCCTTGTCTGATTTTCGGACTCGGCCCGTTTCCGGAGCTGGGCGTCACCGGCGCTGCGGTTGCGACTACGATCGGACGCAGCATTGGCGTTATGTACCTGATCTACACCCTGTTCGGTGGCAAAGGACGCCTGCCATTCAAGCTCAGACACCTGGTGCCGGCGCCGCAGCTAATGCTGAGAATGATCAGGATATCAGTGGGCGGCATCGGCCAGTTTCTGATTTCCACATCGAGCTGGATTGTGATCATGCGGGTTGTCGCGTTGTACGGCAGTGCACCAATTGCAGCTTATACAGTCGCATTGCGCCTCATCGAATTCGCGCTGCTACCAGCATGGGGTCTCGGTAATGCGGCCGCGACACTGGTAGGTCAGAATCTTGGTGCCGAAAAACCGGAGCGGGCCGAGCGATCGGTCTGGCGAGCATCAAAATACAATGCGATCTTCATGACCGCCATCGGCATTGTGATGATCGTACTGGCGCCGCAGATCGTTTCACTGTTCTCGACCGAACCCGACGTTATTCGCTACGGCACGAATTGTCTCAGAATCCTGGGAGTGGGTTACCCGATGTACGCGGTTGGCATGATAATCATCCAGGCGTTAAACGGTGCTGGCGACACGGCAACGCCGTCCGTGATGAATTTCATATGCTTCTGGCTGATTCAGATTCCGCTTGCGTACTGGCTGGCGACAGCGGCAAAGCTTGGCCCGAACGGGGTATTCCTGGCGATCGTGATTGCCGAGACCATACTCACGGCAATGGCCGTGGTCGTGTTCAGGAAGGGCAAGTGGCGCTTTGCCCAGGTCTGACCGGGTCTGAGTTCATTCAGGCACTTACGAGTTATATTGCATCAACCATAACAGGGGATTCATTGTAATGAACTATCTCTCCACGTTGGCCAACATGGCTGAAATTCTGGGCGTCATCATCGTTATTGGCGGCTTGTACTTTGCAGTGTTGCAAATGCGGCAAATCAGGCAGCAGCGTCGCGAACTTGCAGCGATCGAGCTATTCCGGTTCTTCGGCAATCCCAGGTTTACGCAGGCGTACCAAATTGTACTTCACCTTCCGGACGGTTTGAGCGCAGGGGAAATACGTTCAAAGCAGGCGAATCTGGAGGATGCCGTGATGCTGATCAGTTCAACGATGGAGAACATCGGCGTGATGACGTTTCAGCGGATTGTGCCGTTCGTGATCGTCAACAATCTGATCGGTAGCAGCGTCATCATCTTGTGGCGCAAACTTGAAAACTGGGTGATCGCACTGCGCGATGAACTGGGTGATGAAGCTGCGTTCGAATGGTTCCAGTGGCTGGCCAAACGCCTTGAGGATTATCAGCCACGCGACCCGCGCCCCGCGTATGAAGCGC
Organism: Gammaproteobacteria bacterium; assembly: GCA_004357475.1. Classification (GTDB taxonomy): domain Bacteria; phylum Pseudomonadota; class Gammaproteobacteria; order Steroidobacterales; family Woeseiaceae; genus SZUA-117. The sequence continues at coordinate 6,807 of SMWE01000040.1, read as the reverse complement.
ACAAGGACTGGATACCGCTGCATCTCCGTCATGAGATTTAACAGACTGTTCAAAAACTCCGTTATTCAACAGTCTGCCAACCGGCATTGTAAAGAATGACTGACGCACCACTCATCGAAATTCACAACGCGACAATCTATCGTGGAGATACACGCGTCTTTGAGAACTTCAGCATCAGTATCGGCCAACACGAGCAGGCTGCGATTCTCGGACCAAACGGTTCAGGCAAGACGACCTTACTAAAGGTCATTAACCGGGAAATATATCCGGTCCGTCAGGATGACTCGTGGGTTCGCATCCTCGGCCGCGAAACCTGGAACGTCTGGGAATTGCGATCGCATATCGGCATCGTTTCACACGATTTGCAAATGCATTACCGGAATTCAACGACTGGTCTGAATGTCGTGTTGTCCGGCTACCTGTCGAGCGTTGGTATCCATGGACTATTGTCCCGGCAGATAACGAGCGAACAAAGAGAACAGGCGGCAAGCATAATGCGCGAGCTGGGAATCGAGTCATTAGCCGCTACGCCCTTGCGCAAAATGTCGACGGGTCAGCAGCGTCGTTGCTTACTGGGGCGTGCACTCGTGCACAACCCGGATACACTGATCCTTGACGAGCCGACGGCCGGACTCGATCTGTCCGCCAGTTTCGACTACCTGGCTCGCATCAGGCGCCAGATCGCCAGCGGCAAAAGCATTGTGCTGGTGACACACATGCTGAACGAAATCCCCCCGGATATTAAGCGCCTCATACTTCTACGCGAGGGCCGGATCGTAGCCGATGGCCCGAAGGAGGAGATACTGACTGAGGAAAACCTCGAAAAAACCTACGATACTGAGGTGAGAATCGCAAAAGTCGACGGCTACTACCTGGCCTATCCGCCAAAGTCTGATTGACAATGATGCGCGCCGACTGGTTCACAGTCCTGACGACCGGCAAACTTAAGGATTTCGAAAACGTGACGGAGTACGATGCGTCCTATCCTTCCCGGACCTAGTCTCGACTCATGATTCGTAGACTTCTCCCATTTTCGATTTGTTCTGCAGGCACATTGATTGATTTACCATCCGTCGCTGCGGATGGGACAGCCGGTGCCGCTGCCGGTACGGGCCTCAGCAACACGGGAATCGGCCTGTTCATTATCGCGATTGCCGGAGCACTACTCCTGACGCTGATGTTCAGGGCATCCGCGACGCATGTCGCCAGGATCGTTACAGAAAGATTCGGTAAACGGCGGATACACAAGATTCTGAACGCCAGGTCTCCCGACTTGCTGGAGGACTTCATCCTCCCAGGCGCCTACGGTGGCCTGACACATATCGACTACGCGATTCTGACATCTGGCGGAATCCTCTGCATTCAAACCAAACACTACAATGGCGTTGTATTTGGGGGCACAGATGAACCGCAGTGGTCGAATGTGGACGGCGTCCACCGCCGGAAATTCCTGAATCCGCTAATTCAAAACGAAGGCCGCACCAAAGCGCTGCAAAATGTTGTCCCCGATGTGCCGGTTGCCAACCTGATTGTGTTTACCGGTAGTGTACAGTTCGCCACACCTTTGGCCGAAAACGTAATCCATGTGCGTAAGCTGAACAGCTACATTGCGAAATTCGTATTTGGCCCTTGCAAAATCGACGACTGGGATGCCGTGTGGCTTACGGTCAAATCTGCAGCTTTGACGGATGAAGAGACCCGCAAAGACTTTCGGGCGCAGCTAAGCTTCTCCTGACTTCTGTTTCGCCCGCTGAGGCGGGCTCCTACGAAACCTCACCACATCTCTGACCTGGGGGATCGGATATAATCGTTGCCTGACTTCAATCATGGCGTGCAATTATGTCCAATGTCCTGATTAGTTCACCTGGGGGAGTACTTGCCGTCCTCTGCGCTGTCGCCGCTTTCTGGTTTTACGTCGAGCAAGTTTCCAATTTAAAACTATTCCAGTACATCCCGCCGCTGATCTTCATTTATGCCACGCCGGTTTTCCTCAATAACCTGGACGTGATTCCGGCGAACTCCCCAGTCTATTCCGGATTAAGCAGTTATGCGCTACCAGCGTTCATTGTTTTGATGCTAATCAAGGTAAACGTTCCAGCGACTGTAAAAATAATGGGTAAGGGTATCCTTGTCATGCTTATGGGAACCGCCGGAGTGGTTGCCGGATGCGTCATTTCCTATTTGATCGTGCATCGATGGCTGGCGCCGGACGCATGGACCGGATTTGGTGCGTTAGCAGGTAGCTGGATCGGAGGAACCGGCAACATGGCCGCCACCAGCGAAATGCTGAACACGCCGCCTGAGCAATTCGGCCTGGCAGTGCTGGCAGATAATGTGGTTTACATTGTCTGGTTACCCATTCTGCTTGCATCAAGAAACTTTGCCGATCGCTTCAATGCCTGGGCAAAGGTTCCGGAGGACAGAATCCGCATGATGGATTCGGCCGCGGCCCTTGTCCACGAGGAGGAAAAGGCACCGCAGATGCGTGATTACATATACCTGGTTGCGCTTGCGATCGGAGTCACCTGGATAGCGTCTGCGCTCGCACCCGTATTGTTTGACGCGATGATGGGTATTGCACCAGATATGCAAGTCGTGTTGTCGGAATCGACATGGCGGATATTATTGATTACGACGATTGCACTGTCGTTGTCCACGACGCCGGTATCGAGGCTGCCGAATGCCACCGCGATGGGCACTGCGCTGATTTACATATTTGTTGCCGGCATGGGCGCGAGGGCCACGATCGAAGGATTCGGACAGGCGCCGGCATTCCTGCTTGGTGCATTCATCTGGATCTTCATTCATGGCGCATTCTGCCTCGCAGGAGCAAAGTTGTTCCGGGTCGATGTGCACAGTGTTGCAATTGCATCGGCAGCAAATATCGGTGCCGCCGCCTCGGCACCAATCGTCGCTGCATTCCACCGCCCGAGCCTGGTCCCGGTTTCGATATTAATGGCGCTTATCGGGTATGCGTTGGGCAACTACCTCGCACCACTGGCTGGGCATCTTGCGCGACTTGCAGCCGGGCAATGATGGCAGGCGTTGGCGTGATTGACGGCGGCAATCTGGCATGAACGTGGTGCTTCGATGGACTCGATATATCGCGCTTGTGCTGCTCTCATTGGCGATCATCGCTGTTCTCGTTTCTACCTGGTTGTGGCAGAGCCGCCACTCGATTGACGACATTGGCTGGCCGACTGCAGAGGTAGTTTCTGAACCGACTGACATGGTCACGGTAACGTGGCTGGGCACTACTACATTGCTGTTCGATGACCGCGAAACCCAGGTTCTGATTGATGGCAACTTTACGCGCCTGAATCCCTTTGAAATTGCTTTGTTTCTGGGGGTCTCGTCCGACCTGGCGACCATTAACTACGCGCTGGCTGAATTCAGAATGGATCGGCTGGCAGCAATAGTACCAGTGCATTCGCATTTCGATCACGCAATGGACGTCGGCCATGTGGCGAACCGCACCAGCGCCGTAATTCTTGGCTCCGAATCGACCGCCAATATTGCGCGTGGTGCGAAGGTACCGGTTGACCAGTATCAGATTCTTGCCGACGGAGAGACGCGTCAGTTTGGCGATTTTACGATCAGGCTGCTGGCATCAAGACATGCACCGATTATGCCCGGCGGTGAAGGGCCCTGGTTTCCTGGAACTATCGATGCGCCGCTCGAGCAACCGGCATCTGTGAATGAATGGAAGGAGGGTGTGGTCTGGTCGGTATTCATCGGGCACCCGCGCGGCACGACCCTGATCCAGGGCAGTGGCGGTTATATCGAAGGCAAACTGGATGGTGAATCCGCAGATGTCGTCATGCTGGGAATCGCGGGCCTCGTTGGCCTTGGAAAGGAATACGTGAAGAAGTTCTGGAACGAAACAGTGCTGGTTACCGGTGCAACACGAGTCATTGCCATCCATCACGATGATTTCACAGCACCGTTTGGCGAAGTCCGCCTGGTCGCGGATTTCCTCGACAATATCGTAACCACCACGGGCTGGATCGATGACATAGCCGGAGAGAACGGTGCGGAAATCACGTTCGAATTACCGCCGTTCGGGCAGCCAATCCCACTGTACTAGATGGGCTCCAGTAACTGGTTCAATAGCTCGTCGATTCGCGAGCTTAATCGCCGCTGGTCAGCTTTCTCCACTTTCGGTAACTGCTTGATACGATATTCGATCCTTGTGGCGACGCTACGATCGCCCACTACTCGCTCATAGACAAGTTCGAACGGCCCGCGGCCACGAAGGTATTTAGCCCCTCGCTTTCCCTGTTCATGTTCGCCGATTCGCCGTGATACATTGGTTGCGATACCGGTATAGAAACTACCGTCTCCGCAGCGCAACATGTAGACGCTCCACTCCAACATGCCGCTCGTCAGTCCCGTGTTACCCGCTTAGTGGACGGCGGATATTTTTCGAGTACACTCGCCGGCCTGACGGGACGCGGCTGAAAATTGCCACCGCAGTTTGGACAAACGCCTCCGAACACATCATTAATGCAATGCCGGCAAAACGTACATTCGAACGTGCAGATCATCGCCTCCGGTGAATCGAATGCAAGATCACAATCGCAGTGTTCGCAGTTTGGACGAATATCGAGCACAAAAACAAAATGTTCAGGCGTGACCGCCCGCCAGTGTGTTGCCAAGCACGCGAAGTGCGCCGGACTTGATGCTGCTGCGGTTTTCTGGAGAATCATCGAAGGTGAGCACAATTTCAGATGCGCCATCCAGTTCAGCGACCGGCTCCCGAAGTTCGAGCGTCAGCATGTTGCCAGTCATCCTCGCCTCCTGAATCAGGTCGTGACCTGCAAACTGATTTTCGTTTATCTCTAAATATATTGACTCGTCAAGATCCTCGCCATCGGCTCGCATCAATAAGAGGTAATCCTCGATATCGCCCGCAGCTGAGGTCCGCGCAAAAAACAGCATCGTTGCGTTGTCCCTGACATCGAATGTAACCGTGTCGTAGTGGCGACTGCTCAACATATTGATTCCTGATGCTGAAGGCCCGGTCAACAGTTTACGCCACTTGGCAGCCCGGGTTTGATATTTCGCAGCCGCGATTAGCGCACCGCCTGACGAATGGCTGCAATCCTTTCGTCCTTCTCCTGCCAGATCTGCGTCAGCCATTGGTGAAATTCGCGCCGAAAATCCCGATCATTGACGTAGTCGCCCTTTACCATCCATTGCTCTACAGGTCGCTCCCTGATTTCGATAATGATGTAATCAAATTTGCCGCAACACATCGCCCAGAACCCTGGTGCTCCATTTGGATATACGATTGTGATGTCGAGTATCGCGTTGAACATCGATCCCATTGAATCCAGCGCTAATGCGAGACCACCGGCGCGCGGCGACAGAAGATTCTCGAAAGGCGATGCCCGTTTTACTTTTTTTTCTGAAGTGAAACGCGTGCCTTCGATAAAGTTGATAACTGACGTCGGCGTGTTGCGAAACTTTTCACAAGCCTTCCTGGTCGCCTCAAGATCCTTGCCTTTCTTGTGGGGGTTCTTGACAAGATACGACTTCGAATAGCGCTTCATGAAGGGCATATCCAGCCCCCACCAGGCCATGCCGAGGAACGGGAACCAGATCAACTCCTGTTTAATGAAAAACTTGAGGAACGGTATGCGGCGATTCAGCGCCGTTTGCAGTGCGATGATATCGGTCCAGGTCTGGTGATTGGCAATGATGAGATACCAGTCATCAATCTTGAGGCCCTCGAGCCCGCGCACTTCCCAGCGCGTGGAATTTACGAGGCCGAAGAGCGCCGCATTACAGCTCACCCAGTTTTCACCCATCGCCATGATCCAGCGTGTCATCAGCCCGCGGAAACCGGTGACCGGTATCAGCAGCTTGAAGATGGCGAACACCATCAGCGGGGTAACCCAAAAAATCGTGTTGATCGCGCAGGCGCTAAAAACGATAATGCCTTGCGCGTTATTTAGTGTTTTATTAAGCAAGGGTCGCTGCTTCCTCGTTGGACCGCGGAGACATTTTAGCCCGATTTCGGTGAATTTGAGCGCCGGGGATCAAAATCTCGGATTCGGTTGCCGTAATCGAGGCCGTCAAGTAGGGTATTCGCCAGTGTCCTGTCCCGTGAATACCATGAATTGCCTGCACCACCCCATAGTCTTATATACAGCGGCGCACATCAGGAACTTTTCAAATGATTACACTGCACATTAACGGCCAGAAGCACGAGCTCGATATTGACCCGAACACACCGCTCCTATGGGTCATACGCGAGCAAGCGGGACTGACCGGCACCAAATTCGGTTGTGGTATCGCCCAGTGTGGCGCCTGCACGGTGCATCTCAATGGCCAGCCAGTCCGTTCCTGCGTAACGCCGGTTCAGGCGGCGGCCAATCAGCAGATCACGACCATTGAAGGCATCGGTCGTGGGGAGACCGGCCTGCACCCAGTACAACAGGCATGGATCGACGAGCAGGTTCCGCAATGCGGCTATTGCCAGTCAGGTCAGATCATGGCCGCGGTCGCGCTGCTCGAGGATAATCCGGCACCAGGCGATGATGACATCGATGCTGCGATGAGCGGCAATATTTGCCGTTGCGGCACCTATTCGCGCATTCGTCGCGGCATCAAACGTGCAGCAAAAACACTTGCAAGCACCTCCGGCACGGAGGGTTCTCGCAATGGGTAAGTGGACCAGGCGTGCTTTCATTACCACCGGTGTTCTCGCCGGCGGTGCAGTCGTCATTGGCGTCGCGATTCGTCCTGGCAACCGTGCTGGCAAAGTTGCGCCACTCATCGCAGGTGAAGATGAAACGGTAT
>SMWE01000039.1 GCA_004357475.1 Gammaproteobacteria bacterium | reverse complement strand
TCCACTCCCATTCGCGCTCAGCCATCGTGCAGGCATGACTCAGGAGTGCCAGATACCGATTGACAGTGGCTGGGGCCCTTTCCTTGGCTAGTTCATCCCTGACTTCGACGATAGCTGCACGCGACAGCTCAAAGAGTTTCAGATCACCTAGGCGATCAATCCAGAAGTTAGCGTGTCGTGTCGGATTTACCTGGTCCTTCTTCTTGGGGATTTCGGTTTCTTTATATCGCTCAAGCAAGTCCTTGACGGTTCGACGTTTGGCCTCATAAGTAGGCAAATAGCTACCCTTTGAAATGGCTGTTTCGATGCCCCTAGACCACTCCTCAGCTTCGCCTTTTGTGCGGAAAGTAGCGACCTGCGGCCTGCGTCCACCCATGCGAATGACTGCCTGCCACCTAGTTCCTTTCTTGCCTTGTCGTTTGCGGAAATACGCCATCGCACTCTCCGACCAATTTGCGTGCGATTGTATCCCGTCGTGCGACAAATGAGCGACAAACCGAAAATAACTACTGGATGTTAATACGAGGAAATATACTTAAGATGTTGTTTTAATTGGTGCCCGGGGCGGGAGTCGAACCCGCACGACCTTTCGGTCAACGGATTTTAAGTCCGTAGCGTCTACCAGTTCCGCCACCCGGGCCGTCCCGCTGAATGAATTGGAGGCCAGGAGCGGAGTCGAAAACCGCCCTGAGAGCCCATCTCTACCCCTTTCCCGGGTCACACGAATGGCCTCGTACCCCGGTACCCCGGGAAATTACCCCAACTTCAGTGTCTGTCAGAATGGGTTGGCGCAGTGTACCAGCAGCACAGCAACCCTTATAGAATTCTCTGCGGTGACATTCGGGTCGATATGCGCATCTTAATATCCGAAGTCGCTCCAACGGCTGTTTATCTGGATGTAGTGCCTGATAAAATGGTGCGCGGGTAAATGCAAGTCCGACTTCAAGAAAAACCAAAGCGAGAATGAAATTGGGAGACTGGCTATGTTTGACCTCAAACGCACTCTGGAATTGATCAAAGGGGCACTTTTCGACGCAGAACCGACCTGGCGAGCTTACCTGCCGGAGGCCGGCAACTGGCAAAGGACTGCTTTTCTGCTCACGGGGCCGCTGATCGTTGCGTCCACTGTAATCGCCTATCTGCTTGCGCTAATCAGCAGCGACACCTCCATGTTTCCAATGTTTCGGCCCACGGTCATGTCATCTGTCGTCAGTATCGTGAGCGGTGCAGTCGCAGTCGGAGTTGTTGCATTCATCTTCAGCGCCCTTGCCGGCGCCTTTGGAGGAAAAAACAACTTCGCGCTTGGGCTTGCGGCGATAACGCTGGCATTTGTACCCGCTTACGTGGGTCAGGCGCTGGCATGGCTGCCGTGGATCGGCGGTCTGCTGGCATTCGGACTCTCAATTTATGGCCTGGTCTTGTTGTGGCGCATTATTCCGATCTATCTGGAGGTGCCGCATGGCAAGCGTATCGGACACTATATTGTGTCTTTGATCTGCAGCATCGTCGTCATGGCTATCGTCGGAAGTTTCGTGAGCGGAGTTATGTACGCCTCCAGCCCTGGCATGACCATGGGCGGTCTGCCACAGGTGGCAACACCTGGCAGCATGTTCGGCGGTGTTATCCGGCAGGCCGAGATGATGGCGGCCGCAGAGGAAGACCGGTACTCACCGCCATCAGATGGGAACTTGACGGAACAGCAAGTACGGGAATTTATTCGTGTCATGGATCGGGCAACGGAACTTCAAGCGGACAAGGAAAAGCGCTTGCAGGCGCTGGCCGAAAAGGCAGGCGATGACGAACAGCTGTCCATGAGCGACCTTGGCGAACTAATGGGCAGCGTCGCGGATCTTGCCGGAATGCAGGGCGGGCAAATTGAGGTTGTGAAATCAGCCGGAGGCAACTGGGCAGAGCATCAATGGGTGCGGGAATCGCTGCGAACGGCGTGGATACAAAAAGATATCAATGACACGATCGCGCATAACTACAAGCTCTATCAGAAACACGAAGAGCAGCTCGCCAGGTATGTCGCTAAATGAGTTCATGGAGGCCAGGAACGGAATCGAATTCTATCCTGAGAGCTTCTAGCTGCGACATTTCCAAGTCATCCGGCTGGCGCTGATGGAATGTATGTTCTTTTGCCTAAAACAGGGAACCGGCATCTAATGTCCACGGTTCTGCTGATTGACGATTGGCCATTACTTCGGCTGTTTCAACCAATTTTCGATATGGAGTTTCGGCACACGCCGATACTCACGATCATTGTTGGTCACCAGTGTCGCGTCAATGCTTCGCGCATGTGCGGCAATCAATAAATCATTGGCGCCGATCAGCGTGCCCTTTTTCGTCAGCGCATGACGGATATCGCCATAATGTTCGGCGCCTTCCAGGCCGAATGGCAGCATATCCAAATCCTTGACGAACGCGGCAAGCTCGCGTTCATTGTGCTTGACGCGGCGAGAATGGACGACACCGTAAACCAGCTCTGCGTAGCTGATCGACGAGATGAAAAGCGAGCCCGCGTGCTCCACAAATTGCTCACGTAATGCCGGATCCCGTTCGTTGATCACGTAGATGCACATGTTCGTATCGAGCATGAACATCACTGCATCGTATCGCGTTTCTCCATCGGGAGATCTTCGCGGTCTGGCAGGCTACCGCGAGATTTGGCGTCGAAATACCCAGCCCAGTCTTTGCCGCGTGGGCGCAATGTCAGTTGATCGCCTTCTTTCCGGATGTATACCTCGTCCGTCTCGAAACGGCATGCAGCGGGCAAGCGCACTGCCTGGCTACGCCCCGACCAGAACACTTTGGCGGTGCCTTCAAAATCCGGTTTTCTGCTCATGATTTCCGTGCCCCATTTGATATATCCCATGGTATATCACATTATGATATATATCAAGAGATATGACTGGGGGTTGGTATTGGAGGCTAGGAACGGAATCGAACCGATGTCCGCGGCTTTGCAGGCCGCTGCATAACCACTCTGCCACCTAGCCACAAATGCGCCGAACTGAAATTCCGGCTGCAAAAACATAGCATATTGGTTTCAACGCGTCGCAGTATAACGCCATGATGCGGTGAATCAATTTCGGCCTGCAAAACTTGTTCAATGGCGTTAAACATCGTCATAATGGCGCCATGAATCGACAAGCCGACTGGCTGACAATCAGCCTCCTGTGCCTCGCATCACTTGCAGTGGGCTGTGCAAAAGAACCGGCCCCCGGTATTGATACTGTCGAGACCAGGGTGCTGCAGACCCCGTCCGGGCAAGGCAGCATGGCGCCCAATCTTGCCACCGGGCCTGATGGCACGGTCGTACTGAGCTGGATCGAAGCCGAAGGCGACGGCGATGCACTGCGGTTTTCGGTGTTCGAAGACGGGGAATGGCGTAATACCCGGACCGTGGTCAGCGGAGACAACTTGTTCGTCAACTGGGCGGACTTCCCGTCTGTTGTGCCCATTGCAGATTCCTGGTGGGCTGCCCACTGGCTGGTGCGTCGTGAAGCAGGCGGCTACGCCTACGATATCCACGCAGCATTTTCCAGTGACGCGGGCAATTCCTGGTCGGAGTCCTTCTTGCCGCATTCCGACGATACCGATACCGAGCACGGCTTCGTTACGCTTTTCCCCGATCATGACGGCGTCGGCATGATCTGGCTCGATGGCCGCAACATGCTCAACGAATACGATGAAAACGATGTCGGCGCCAGCGGCATGACATTGCGGTCGGCCGTTTTTGGCACCGATCGGACTGCCAGCCGGAAAATGCGCATTGATGACCTGATCTGCGATTGTTGCCGGACCGATGTTGCATTGACGTCGCACGGCCCCGTCGCGGTTTATCGGGACCGGACCATCGATGAGACCCGGGATATCTACCTCACCCGCTTCGTCGATGGCAAGTGGCAATCAGGAACACCCCTCGGCGATGACAATTGGAAAATACCGGGCTGCCCGGTCAACGGTCCTGTGATCCAGGCAAACGGCTCACAGCTCGCTGTCGCCTGGTTCTCCGCCGGCAACCAGCAGCCGAGAGTGCAGGTCGCCTGGTCAGACGATGCAGGTGAGACCCTGTCAGATCCGGTCCCCGTTGCTGATGGCAGGCTGCTGGGGCAAGTCGGCGCTGCGCTACTGCCCTCCGGCGATATGGCCGTCACCTGGCTGGGTAACGTCGGCGGTGGCAGCGCGGAGCTGCACCTGAGACGCGTTTCTTCGTCCGGCGAGGCGGGCCCGGACCAGGTCATTGCCGAGGCCGCGGGTGTGGCGCCGTTCAGTGTGCCGCAGGTCGTCCTGGTTGGCGAAAGTCTGCTGCTTGCCTGGACGGACACCTCAGGGGAAGACAGTCTGGTAAAGACGGCGCTAATTCCGTTGCAATTCCTGGAATAAAAAAAATAACAACCCCCATCCGATAGATACAGACCGCAGAGACGAAAACGGACCCGCAAGGATCCGTTTGATGTCTGGAGCGGGTGATGAGGATTGAACTCACGACCCTCACGTTGGCAACGTGATGCTCTACCGCTGAGCTACACCCGCTTATTTACCTGCCTTTTCAGCAGAGGGGCGAGATTTTAGCCGCTCTCTGAAGACTGTCAAGGACCTGCGGAAATTTGTGCCGAAATTCAGAGACGTCTATGCGTTCTGTTGCATTGACGGCCAGGCTGCGCGCAGGTAGACGATCATTGACCACAAGGTCATGCCGGCAGCGGCCAGCAGCAGGATGAAGCCGACGACATAGGTCTCGATACCGAACAAGTCACGCTGGTACACCATGAAGGCGATGCCGAACATCTGCAGCGTGGTTTTGACCTTGCCGGCCACCGACACCTTGACCTGTTCACCTGCTCCAAGACCGGCCATCCATTCGCGCAGTGCCGAAACCGTGATTTCTCGGCCGATGATGATCATGGCTATCAGGGCGACCACGATACGGGGGTCGCTTTGCACCAGTAATACCAGGACGGCGGCGACCATCAGCTTGTCGGCGACCGGGTCGAGAAACTCGCCGAAGCGCGACGTCTGCCCAAGTTTTCTTGCGGCATATCCGTCCAGCATGTCGGTTATGGCGGCCAGGCCGAAAACGATGCCGGCAATCGGCCGCGCGAAATCCATTGAACTAAAGAAGCAGTAGACAATGACCGGAATTGCCGCAATGCGGATCCAGGTCAGAATATTCGCCAGGTTTGCCTTCAAGATTCGCCTTCCAGATGCAAATCGTCATAAATTTTTACTGCAAGTCCCCGACTGATACCACGTACCTTCACCAGGTCATCGATACCAGCCCCCCGCACACCCTGCAGTCCGCCGAATTGCTTCAGCAGTTCCCGGCGCCGTTTTGCTCCCAGGCCTGGAATTTCCTCGAGGCGCGATGTTTTTCTTGCCTTAGCCCGTCTCTGCCGGTGGCCTGTAATAGCGAACCGATGCGCTTCATCTCTGATTCTCTGAATCAGGTGCAGCGCCGGTGAATCTCCACCCAGTATAATGGGCGTGCTTTGGCCTGCCAAGAACAGTTGTTCCATGCCGCGCTTGCGCGCCCTGCCCTTGGCAACGGCAATGACCTGCAACCAGCCAAGCTCGAGTTCGTCGAGCACCGTCAGCGCTGCGGCCAATTGTCCCTTGCCGCCATCGACGAACAGGATATCCGGCATTGGTACTTCCCCTTTTTTGATGCGCGCATAACGACGCCGCAGGGCTTCGGCCATGCCTGCATAATCGTCACCCGCCGAGTCAGGGCTTATATTGAAGCGCCGGTAATCGCTTTTCAATGGTCCGGCCTGATTAAATACGACGCATGCTGCGACCATCGCTTCGCCCGATGTATGGCTGACATCAAAGCACTCGAGACGCTCGGGCGGCGCATCCAGTTGCAGCAACTCAGCCAGTCCCTCGAACTGGCGGCGAATGGTGGCGTTGCTGGAGATTTGTAATTTCAGCCCCTGGTCGGCGTTGGTTCGTGCGAGTTGTAACCAGCGGCGCCGGTCGCCCCGCACACGGTGTTTGATGCTGACTTTATGGCCGCTGCGCTCTGCCAATGTGTGTTCCAGCAATGCACGATCGTCAATGTCGGTTTCGACGATGATTTCGGGCGGTGCATCCTTGCCGAGATAATACTGCGGCAGAAAACCGCTGAGGATCTGCTGGCTGGTCGCCTCGATGGAAAGGCGCGGGAAATGATTGCGGCTGCCGAGTATTTTGCCGTTCCGGATGAAGATGATCGTGACGCAATGCACTGCGTTCTTTGATGTGACCGCGATGATATCGAGGTCTTTGGCAGCCGTTCTGGTTATGATTTGTTCCGCTTCTACTTTCTTCAGGCGCGATATCTGATCACGGAAGCGGGCGGCCTGTTCGTAATCCTGTTCGCTGGCCGCACGCTCCATGCGCTCGACCATCGCGTCGATAACGCCGCGATTCTTTCCTTCAAGAAAAAGGATGGCGGCGCTAACGTCTTCTGCGTAGGTGCTTTGGTCGATGTAACCCACGCACGGCGCGGTGCAGCGTTTGATCTGATACTGCAGGCAAGGTCGCGACCGGTTCTTGAAATAGCTGTCCTGGCATTGCCGGATAAGGAACAGCTTTTGTAGTTCGTTTAGGGTCTTGCGAACGGCGCTGGTGCTTGGATAAGGCCCGAAATAACGCCCCTTCCCTTTCCTGGGCCCGCGATGAAACTGCAGACGGGGGAAGGGGTGTGTCGTCGACACGTATATATAAGGGTAACTCTTGTCATCGCGCAAAATGACATTGAAGCGCGGTTTGGCCCGCTTGATCAGGTTGTATTCGAGTAACAGGGCTTCGGCTTCGGTATTGGTCACGGTGACCTCGACGTTAGCCACCATCTCCATCATCGATGCGGTCCTGGCATCCGCATGCGTGCGCTGGAAGTAGCTCGATACGCGTTTTCGCAGATCCTGCGCCTTGCCGACGTAGATGACCTTGTGTTGCGCATTCAGCATCTGATACACACCCGGCCGGTGCGTGAGGCTGCGCAGAAATGATTTCTGCTCGAACTGCTTGTCGTCTTGTGCGCTCATGAGACCGTAGTTTGCCCCAGTATTGCGATTAATGCGCCTGTGGCAACAACTCCCGCGCACGTGCAAACACATTGTGGAACATTTCCGCGGTGAGTCGCCCGGTATTCGTGTTGTAGCGGCTGCAGTGGTAGGAATCGAGAATCAGGAAGCGGCCGCCTACCTCATGTTCTGCCGCATGGCCAAATTTGAAATCCGCCTGGCGGCCGCCAACGGCCTTGACAATGGCTCGATGTGCGATGCCACCGAGGGCCAGCACCACGGCCCCGGCCGGCACGGTACGCAGTTCCGCCGCGAGAAATTGGTTGCAGGTAGTGACCTCGGCGCCGACCGGTTTGTTGTCCGGTGGCAGGCATTTCACGGCGTTGGTTATCCGGCAATCGAGTAAGGTCAGTGCGTCGTCGGCGGCCAGCGACTCCGGTTGGCTGGCGAAACCGTATTTGTGCAAAGTCTCATAAAGCAGCACCCCGGCGTAGTCGCCAGTGAAGGGCCTGCCGGTCCGGTTAGCGCCATGCATGCCGGGGGCCAGCCCGACGATCAACAGGCGTGCTTTTCGGTCACCGAAGGGCGGTACCGGCCGGCAGTAATAACCGGGATTACTTGCTGCGACCTGGTCGAGGAAAGTTGCCAGTCGTGGACACTGGCGGCAATTTATATCAAATACCTTAGTCATCCAGGTGCCGGATGACGGCGGCGCCAAATTCCCTGGTTCCGACCGGAGTTGCGCCCGGGATTAATTGCTCGAGTTCGCTGACCACCCGTTGCTTGTCCTGGGGGCGCTGTTTGATGAAGGGAATAATGGGATTGTCCGGCACGTTGAGCGAATGATCGCGGCTAATCGTTATCGCTGTGCCGTCCGCCGGCACGCTGATGCGGTCGTATTGCATCACCTAGTCGATGTCGGCGTAAGCCACCAGAGTGAGGAATGGCGTGCAGGTGTCCTGCAGTGTCATTTCGTCCAGCAACTGGGCGGCACGCCGGTAGTGGCCGTTTTCAAACGCTGAGTCGCCGACCTGTTCGCGGATCTTGTCCATTTCTTCCCGCAACAAGGCCCTGAACAGGTCGTAGTTGATATTACGGCCTTCATCCAGCACGCCGGTCGCGTGATGCACCCATTGCCAGACCTGGGCGCGTGATATTTCGGCCGTTGCCGCATCTTCCATGAGATTGTAGAGCGGCACACAGCCGCTGCCGCCGAGCCAGGCC